>NZ_JBHMIM010000013.1:0-121281 GCF_048060115.1 Micromonospora sp. LOL_023 | reverse complement strand
GCCGAACCACCCGACAGCAGCCACACAACCGCAGGCCACACCCCAAGATCAACTTAAGCTACGCAGCATTGCGGCCAGGTTCAGCCGTCTACGGCGGGCTCTGGGCGTCTGATGCCAGAGTCGAGGGGCAGGGCGGAGGTCGGCGGGCTGGCGTAGGACGGGGCAGCTGCGGCCGGCGACTGTGGTTTCTCGTTGTCTGGAGCGGCCATGTGAGCGTTCTCGGTGGTGGTGGGGCCTTCGGGCTGCGATTTCCGAACTGGCGAGTAGTGACTGTCATCGAGCTGTGACCGAAAGGGTGCCCACTGCGTTGACTCTAGGGCTTAGCGTCGAGAACTGGCGACAGCGGGTGTCGACGGAACCACCAGCGAGACTTCCGTTCCGGCATCT
Source organism: Micromonospora sp. LOL_023 (assembly GCF_048060115.1). Lineage (NCBI taxonomy): Bacteria > Bacillati > Actinomycetota > Actinomycetes > Micromonosporales > Micromonosporaceae > Micromonospora > Micromonospora sp. LOL_023. The sequence continues at coordinate 120,894 of NZ_JBHMIM010000013.1, read as the reverse complement.
CGGCGAATAGACCAATAAAGTACGTGATAAATCCTTCTATTGCTGAATCGGATTAAATCCGGCATGTCGGGCGAATCAAAGTTCTGGACATCCTCGACCCGCTTACCGTTTCCGTGCGGATCACGATAATCTGGTGACGCCGCAGCCGAGCCCAGAGATGCCCCCCCGCCACTGGGCTGAGCTGCGGCGGGACGAATGCCGCCCAGGAAAGACGCGGCTAAGGTTCTCCTCGTCCGATTGGCTAGGATGGGTGGTGCCGAAGGTGCAGGCTGGCCGCGTCCACCTACCGGTGAGACCGTCTGGTGTGGCACCATCAGGACTCTGCCCCACCTTTGTGCAAGTCATTCGCCTCCTTGGACGGGAGTCTGTAACATGCGTGGACACACGATGGGCCGCCGGCTCGGCAGGGTCGTCGCGGTCGTCGCACTCGGGATTGCTGTCTCGTTCACCGCAGGGACCGCTGCCCAAGCTGCTCAAGCCTGGGTCACGGTCGGTGACGACGTTTCTCTGGTTTCCCCGGTGGATAAGTTCGGCTTCGACGATTCGATTGATGCGCCGGTTTCTCTCCACGACTGGGTCTGGAACTAGTCGTTGAGCTGACCTCCGGGGGGCGTGGTGCCTAAGCGGCAGGGCGGCGCACGGCATTCTTCAGAGCGGGCCTGGTTGGTTACCGGCCCACTCGCGTTGATAGCCGTACTCATTTCCCTGGCCTTAGGCATCAGCCACCCTCAGCCCGCTGGCGACTGGTTGCTGGGTCTACTGTTCTTCGGTCTCTTTTTCGCGGCACATTCGGCGATCCTGCTATTTGAGGTGCGGCGACATTCATTCACGCTGAACCTCGGCGAGATTCCGTTCCTTCTCGGCCTGTTCTTTCTGCCTCCGCTGACCCTGATCCTTGGACGGGTCCTTGCGTTGATGATCGGGCAGATGAGCAAGCGGCAGCCCGCCGTCAAGGTTTGGTTCAACGTCGCGAATGTTGCAGCCGGCACATCGGTCGCCACTGCCATCGTGGTCAACGCTGGCGTGCTGGACGCGGAGTCACCGCAGACCTGGCTGACCCTCGTCGGCGCCGTCATGGCGAATCAGATCATGACCCTGGTGGCCGTGGTCGTGGTGGTCTCGCTGGTCCAGGGCCGGCTGTCCAGCAAGGAACTCACCACGAACACGGTCCCCGGCGTGATCGTCGCCTCGATCAGCATCACCTTCGGCCTAGTGGTGCTGATCCTGCTCGCACAGAGCGGATGGGCGTTGGTGCTGCTGGTGGCACTGGTGGTCTTCTTCGTATTGGCGTACCGATCCTATGCCCAATCGTTGCGCCAGAATCGGACACTGTCCGAGATCTACGCACTGACCCGGGCGATCGCCGATACCCCACACGACGGCACGATCTCCGACGTCCTTCTCAAACGGGTACGCGAGGTCCTCCAGTCTGAGTACGCCACCCTGTGGCTGCCGAAGCAGGGGCGCTATCCGGAAGTCCTATTGTCCGCCACCGCCGATGGGCAGGGTCTGGTCGACACGGTTGGCACTCCGCAGACGATCCGGGAGCAGGTCTTCGAGACCGGAACCTCACTCGCACTGGGAGCCAAGTTCGGCGACAGCTCGTTCGATACGGCACTGCGCGAGTGGGGCACCAAAGACGCCGTCGTCGTGCCACTGCGGGCCGGCTCACTGGTGATCGGCTGTCTGGAAGTCAGCGGTCGCCTGGGGGACATCTCACACTTCGGGCCGGGTGATCTCCGGCTACTGGAGGCGATCGCCGTGCACGCGGCGGTCGCCGTGGAGAACTCCCGCCTGGTCGACCGGCTGCGCTTCGACGCCGCTCACGACGGGCTGACCAGGCTGGCCAACCGCCGTCGGCTGACCGCGGCCCTGGACGAGTCGGTTGCCATCCGTACGCCGGGTGAAGTCGTCGCCGTCCTGCTCTTCGACGTCGACGGGCTACGCCAGGTCAACGAATCCCTCGGGCACGCGGCAGGGGACAAGGTCCTGGTCGAGGTCGCCCGGCGGCTGCGGGTCAGCGCTCCGTCGTCGGCGCTGGTCGGCCGCAGCGGGGGCGACGAGTTCGTCGTCACCCTGCGGATGGAGAGCATCGAATTGGCGGTTGCGCTCGCGGAGGAGCTTCGGGACCAGATCCGTGACCAGATGGTGTTCGGCGCCCTCACCCTGGACGTCGACACGGTGGCCGGGGTGACGGTGCACCCGGACCATGGCAGTGACGCGGCGACGTTGCTGCAACGTGCCGATCTGGCCGCGACGGCGGCGAAGTCGGTGTCCGGCGGTGTCCAACTGTTCAATCCGGCGCTGGAGTCCCGATCCGTACGCCGGCTGGGTCTCGCTGGCGACCTGCGGGTCGCGTTGGACGAAGGCCAGCTGGAGGTCTACTACCAGCCGAAGGTGACGCTGCACGGCCGCCGGCTGGTCGGGGTCGAGTGTCTGACCCGGTGGGAGCATCCGACGCACGGGTCGGTCGCACCGGAGGATTTCGTCGCGGTCGCCGAGCACACCGGGCAACTCGGTCGGCTGACCGAGTTCGTCCTCGGCGAGGGCCTGCGCCGGTGCCGGGAGTGGAGTGTGGGGCAGCAACCGTTGCCGGTCTCGGTCAACCTTTCCGCCCGGACGTTGACCGACCCGGACTTCCCCGAGCGGGTACGCGAGTTGTTGGACGAGCATCAGGTGTCCCCGGAGCTGCTCACCCTGGAGATCGCCGAGGCCGGGGTGTTGGACGGCACCGACCGGCCGATGCCGACCCTGCGGCGGCTGCGCGACCTGGGGGTACGGCTGTCGGTGGACGACTTCGGCACCGGCTACACGTCGTTGGCGCATCTGCGGCGGTTACCGGTCCACGAGGTGAAGGTGGACCGCTCGTTCGTGCAGGGCATGGCGACCGATCCGGGGGACCTGGCAATCGTCAACGCGGTGGTGACGCTGTCGCAGCAGTTCGGCCTGACCGTGGTGGCCGAGGGTGTGGAGAGTGAGCTGACTCTGGAACTGCTGCAGGACATCGGCTGCCAGATCGGTCAGGGTTTCCTGTTCAGCCGGCCGCTGCCGTACGAGCGGCTCGCCGCTTGGTACGAGGCCCAGGCCGACCCGGAGACGCTGCAGTCCAGCGAGGTCCGCCGGCTGCGGGCAGTGCCGTGACCTGCGGTTTCGCGTACGGGGTGATCTGATTTCACCTGGCCGGCGGCGGCGTGTACTCTTACCCGTGCGCATCCGCCCCGGCGGTGCGTGCTAGGCCCCCTTAGCTCAGTCGGCAGAGCGTCTCCATGGTAAGGAGAAGGTCTACGGTTCGATTCCGTAAGGGGGCTCAGAGGGTTCACAGGACCCGTCACGGCGGTGTAGCTCAGGTGGTAGAGCAAACGGCTCATAATCGTTGTGTCGCCGGTTCAAGTCCGGCCACCGCTACGGTCGGCTTCCCGGTGAGGCCGGTGGTTGAAGTACAGGGGGGCGCCGTGGGCGCCCGCTTTGCATGTCCGCAGCTGCTCCGGCTAGGCTGGCAGGCTGTAGTTGTTCCGATAGCGAGGAAGGCACCCCGCCGTGGCTAAGGCGACCGACGTCCGTCCGAAGATCACTTTGGCGTGTGTGGAGTGCAAGGAGCGCAACTACATCACGCGGAAGAACCGCCGTAACGACCCGGACCGCATCGAGATGAAGAAGTTCTGCCCGCGAGACGGCAAGCACACCCTGCACCGCGAGACTCGCTGACCGCGGATTCAGCTTCCGGCCGCACGTCGTCGGGTGCCGGGCACCGGGCACCGGGTAGGTTCTGCCCATGCCCATCGACCCGTCCCTCGTCGGCCGTAGCTATCCGCCCGCCAGCCCGTACCTGGTCGGCCGGGAGAAGATCCGCGAATTCGCCTCGGCCATCGGTGCGTCCGATCCGATCCACCACGACCCTGAAGCCGGCCGCAAGGCCGGCTATTCGGACGTGGTGGCGCCGCCGACGTTCCCGGTCGTGTTGTCCATGGCTTCGGCCGGGCGGGTGATCGACGACCCGGATCTCGGCATGGACTACAGCAGGGTCGTTCACGGCGATCAGCGCTTCCGCCACGTCCGGCCGGTGGTCGCGGGTGACGAGCTGGTCTGCTCCGACGTGATCGAGGAGATCATGTCGCGGGGCGGCCACGATTTTCTCACCATCCGCACCGAGATGACGACCCTCGCCGGCGACCCGGTCGTCAGCGTGTGGATGAAGCTCGTCGTCCGGGGGGAGAGCTGACATGGAGTTGCCAGCGCAGCGGTTCCGGGTCACCCGGGCAGACCTGGTGCGGTACGCCGGGGCCTCCGGTGACTTCAACCCGATCCACTGGAGCGACCGGTTCGCCACCGGGGTGGGGCTGCCCGGGGTGATCGCCCACGGGATGCTGACCATGGCTCTCGCCGGGCGGGCGCTGGCCCAGTGGGCCGGTGGCGCGGACGCGATCGTCGAGTACAACGTGCGGTTCACTCGCCCGGTGGTGGTGCCCGACGACGACGAGGGCACCGAGATCGAGGTGACCGGGGTGGTCAAGGGCTCCACCGATGACGGTCTGACCAGGATCGATGTCACGGCTGTCTGCGCCGGCGAGAAGGTGCTGAGCCAGGCCCGGGCGTTGGTGCGTACCAAGGATTGATCCCGACCGGTGCGAGGTGCGGTGCCGGTCCCGTGGTGGTCTGCTCACCCGGTGGTGCCGGGCCGGTTGGGAAAGTGGTCGCTCTACCCGTACACTGGTCCGCCGTGGGGTTCGTGACCCCTGATCAGTCCTGCATGGCTGCTCGCCATGGACTTCTGAGCAGGTTTCTCGACCCGCACAGGGGTGTAGCTCAATTGGCAGAGCAGCGGTCTCCAAAACCGCAGGCTGCAGGTTCAAGTCCTGTCACCCCTGCGCCTAAGGCCTGACCGACCCGGTGGGTCGGCTGCCGTCTCCGTTGACGGCCGTCCCGCAGGGGAGTGGCCGGCGTGCATGACGCAACACGCGTCTTACCTGGCGTGTGACCCCACCACCCGCGACGGAGGGCGAGATGGCCGAGAGGAACCGGCGTGGCGATGACGCCGCGGACGACCGCCCCGATGGCGAGTCGATCGACGAGACTCCCGTTGAGGACGATGAGTCGGTAGCGAAGGGTGGCGCGGCCACCCAGTCGAAGGCGGAGTCGTCGGAGGGCAAACCGAAGGCCAAGTCCGACACCCGTGTGGGCTTTTTCGGCCGGATCATCCGGTTCATCCGCGAAGTCGTGGCCGAGCTGCGTAAGGTCATCTGGCCGACTCGTAAGGAGTTGCTGACCTACACCGCCGTCGTGGTCGTGTTCATCGCGGTCATGTTGAGCATCGTGGCCGGGCTGGACTTCGCGTTCGCCAAGGGTGTGCTGTGGGTTTTCGGTAATCCCAGCTGATTGTGACGGAAGTGAGCAAGCGTGCCTGAGTACGACGAGACCGCCAGGGTCACCGACGATCAGTCGACGGTGGCCACGGCGGCGGCTGATGAGTCGGTTGAGGCCGCCAGCGCACCATCGGATCCCGCCGCGACGGCGGACGCCTCCGCCGTCGCCGATTCGGCTGTCGACGGATCCACCGCGGACGCCTCGGCCGTCGGCGAGGTCGAAGAAGAGTTCGACGCGGTCGCGGAGCTGCGGCAGAAGCTGCGCTACGCACCCGGCGACTGGTTCGTGGTGCACTCGTACGCCGGATACGAGAACAAGGTCAAGACCAACCTCGAGACCCGGATCAGCAGCCTCGACATGGAGGAGTTCATCTTCCAGGTGGAGGTGCCGACCCGGGAGGAGGTCGAGGTCAAGAACGGCAAGCGGCTTCAGGTGCAGAACAAGGTCTTCCCGGGTTACATCCTGGTTCGGATGGACCTGACCGCGGAGTCGTACTCCTGCGTACGCAACACCCCGGGGGTCACCGGCTTCGTCGGTGCCACCGACCGGGCCGACCGGCCCGCTCCGCTGTCGCTCAACGAGGTGCTCAAGTGGCTCGCCCCGGCGGTCACCACGGAGAGCAAGAAGTCCAAGCCCGAGGTTCGGGTGCTGGACTTCGAGGTCGGCGACTCGGTCACGGTCACCGATGGTGCCTTCGCCTCGCTGCCGGCCACGATCAGCGAGATCAACGCCGATCAGCAGAAGCTCAAGGTGTTGGTATCGATCTTCGGCCGGGAGACGCCGGTGGAGCTGAACTTCAACCAGGTCGCCAAGATCTGAGCTGGCGCCAGAGACCGATCTCCGCGGCGATCCGAGAGACCGTGGCGGTCTGAACCATCGCAGCTGTCCGCGACGCGGCAACCCCGAGCTGGGGTTGTCGCGTCGTCTGCGCTAACCTAGAACGTCGGCCCCGGGCCGCGCCTGACCGTGCGCGCGTGCTGGGGTGCGCCAGCCCGTGCCGGAGGGTGCCAGCCTCCGGTGACGTCCAGCAGATCCGGTGCGCGACACCAGATCAAGCCCCAGGAAGTGACATGCCTCCGAAGAAGAAGAAGCTCGTCAAGACCTTCACGCTGCAGTTGCCGGCGGGTCAGGCCACCCCGGCGCCGCCGGTCGGGCCGGCGCTCGGCCAGCACGGCGTGAACATCATGGAGTTCTGCAAGTCCTACAACTCGCAGACCGAGGCCCAGCGCGGCGACATCGTGCCGGCCGAGATCAGCGTGTACGAGGACCGGACCTTCAGCTTCGTGCTGAAGACCCCGCCCGCGGCCCGGCTGCTGCTCAAGGCCGCCGGCGTCCCGAAGGGCTCGGGCGTCCCGCAGGCGACCAAGGTCGGCTCGGTGTCCGCCGCGCAGCTGCGCGAGATCGCCGAGAAGAAGATGTCCGACCTCAACGCCAACAGCGTCGAGCAGGCGGAGAAGATCATCGCCGGGACCGCCCGGTCGATGGGCATCACCGTCAAGGAGTGATTCTGCGACCCCGCGCCTGACGCGGGTCGCCGACGACCATCGTGGGAGGGTACGCGCGACGCGCGGCCCGCCATTGACCACAGGAGCAAACCAAGATGCAGCGCAGCAAGAGCTATCGCAAGGCCACCGACCTGATCGACCGGTCGAAGCTGTACGCCCCGGCGGAGGCGGTCAAGCTGGCCAAGGAGACGAGCCCGGTCAAGTTCGACGCCACGGTCGAGGTCGCGATGCGCCTCGGTGTCGACCCGCGCAAGGCGGACCAGATGGTCCGGGGCACGGTCAACCTGCCGCACGGCACCGGTAAGACCGCCCGGGTGATCGTCTTCGCCGCCGGCGCGAAGGCCGAGGAGGCCGTGGCCGCTGGCGCCGACGAGGTCGGCTCGGACGAGTTGGTCGCCCGGATCCAGGGGGGCTGGCTGGACTTCGACGCGGCGATCGCCACCCCGGACCAGATGGCGAAGATCGGCCGGATCGCGCGGATCCTGGGCCCGCGCGGCCTGATGCCGAACCCGAAGACCGGCACCGTCACGATGGATGTGACCAAGGCGGTCTCCGACATCAAGGGCGGCAAGATCACCTTCCGGGTGGACAAGCACTCCAACCTGCACCTGATCATCGGCAAGGCGTCGTTCGGCACGGAGCAGCTGATCGACAACTACGCGGCGGTGCTGGACGAGGTGCTGCGGGCCAAGCCGTCCGCCGCGAAGGGCAAGTACCTGCGCAAGGTCGTGTTGACCACCACGATGGGCCCGGGCGTCCCGGTGGACCCGAACGTGGTGAAGAACCTGCACGAGGCGACCAGCGAGAGCTGAGCGCACACCGGCGACGATCGGGGGGCGGGTCCGGCGGGTACGCCGGACCCGCCCCCCGAATCGATTTGGCGTCAGCGTCGGCTGTGCCGTACGCTCAATGCATCCACACCCAAAGACCGCTGGTCACCGTGCCTCGGCACGGTTGAAGGTCCCGTATCCACGGGCGGCTCGCGCAGGGGCGGAACGGAAGTTGAGTCATCGTCGTCATTCGACGGCTGCCTCGCCCCGTGCGCCTACTGCGCCGGGGCGTTTTTCGTGGGCGCGGGATCTTCACGACCGGCCGGCGTCGTGCCGGCCGGTTCCCAGCCTGGAGCACCAGAGAGGAGGGACATGGCGGACAAGCCGGTTCGTGCCGACAAGGCCACCGCGGTCGCCGAGCTGACCGAACGGTTCCGCGAGTCGGGAGCCACGGTGCTCACCGAGTACCGGGGTCTCACCGTCGCCCAGCTGACCCAGCTGCGCCGTTCGCTGGGGCAGGAGGCCACCTATTCGGTGGCGAAGAACACCCTGGCCAAGCGGGCCGCGTCGGACGCGGGCATCGACGGACTCGACGAGCTGTTCTCCGGTCCTACCGCGCTCACCTTCGTCTCCGGCGACGTGGTGGAGGCTGCCAAGGGCCTGCGCGACTTCGCCAAGGCCAACCCGCTGCTCGTCATCAAGGGCGGGGTCTTCGAGGGACGCGCGATCAGCGCGGCCGAGGTCACCAAGTTGGCCGACCTCGAGTCGCGTGAGGTGTTGCTGGCCAAGCTGGCCGGTGCCATGAAGGCGAACCTGAGCAAGGCCGCGGCCGTGCTGCAGGCGCCGCTGTCGAAGACCGCCCGTCTGGCGGCAGCGCTGCAGGACAAGCGCGAATCCGAGGGTACGCAGGCCTGACCTGCCCGCCCTCGTCAACGTCATCACATTCGAAAGGAAGCCGACCATGGCGAAGCTCAGCACCGACGAGCTGCTCGACGCGTTCAAGGAGATGACGCTGATCGAGCTCTCCGAGTTCGTGAAGCAGTTCGAGGACACCTTCGACGTCACCGCCGCCGCTCCGGTGGCGATGGCCGCCGCCGGCCCCGCGGCCGCCGCGGCCGAGGCCGAGCCGGAGAAGGACGAGTTCGACGTCGTCCTCGAGGCTGACGGTGGCAAGAAGATCCAGGTCATCAAGGTCGTGCGCGAGCTGACCGGCCTGGGCCTCAAGGAGGCCAAGGACCTGGTCGAGGCCGCTCCGAAGGCCGTTCTGGAGAAGGCCACCAAGGAGGCCGCCGACAAGGCCAAGGCCAAGCTGGAGGCCGAAGGCGCCAAGGTCACCCTCAAGTGACCTGACCCACACTGCGGTCGGTGGCGGGCGGGGATCCTCAGCGAGGGTCGCCGCCCGCCACCGTTCGCACACCCGGTGCGATTGCCCGATGATCAGGGCATTTTCACCTTTCCGGTCGGACGACGCGGTCGATCCTCGACTGACAACCGGGGGAGGCTAGGCGATCTGGCCCTACGACAGGCCTTGACTAGGCCGGTAGCGGCAGGCACGCTGACTACAGCAAGAGCGAGCCGGGTTCGCTGCGATGCCAAGGCAGCGAGGCGATTTTCCGGTTCGGTGCTTGCGACGGCCACAGCTGGGTAATGGCTCCGCAGTGGGAGGGTTGCCGTTCCGGGAGACCGGGGTGGTTCCACTGCAGCCGGCCCCACCGGGCCTCGTGGGATACGCCGCGTTCCGAGCGGTTCGGGTGATGCCGAGGGCGGCGTCCCGACCGGCTCCGCGACGTCCTTCGGGGATGGGCTGGACAGCGGTTAGCCGCTCGGCTACACTGCTAGTTTGCGCTGCCTTCCATCTTGCCTCGCGCGTGAAATGTCCGATACTGGGCATTTTGACCGAGGTTCCTTGGGGTGCGCGCGAAACAGCCGTCTGCAGCACCGGTCCTCGGAAGGACGCATCTTGGCAGCTTCCCGCCCTGCGAAGACCAGTCGTACGTCGAGCGCTTTCGCTCCCCGCCGAATCTCATTCGGCCGGATCACCGAACACCTCGAGGTCCCCAACCTTCTCTCCATCCAGACCGAGTCTTTCGACTGGCTGGTGGGCAACGAGGCTTGGCAGGGCCGGTCGGCCGACGACCCGCACGCACGATCAGGCCTCGCGGAGATTCTCGACGAGATCAGTCCCATTGAGGACTTTTCTGGCACTATGTCGCTTTCCTTCTCCAGTCCGCGCTTCGACGAGGTCAAGGCCTCGATCGAGGAGTGCAAGGAGAAGGACCTGACCTACTGCGCACCGCTCTTCGTGACCGCAGAGTTCACCAACAACAGCACCGGCGAGATCAAGAGCCAGACGGTGTTCATGGGTGACTTCCCCATGATGACGCCGAAGGGCACCTTCATCATCAACGGCACCGAGCGTGTCGTGGTCAGCCAGCTTGTCCGGTCCCCGGGCGTCTACTTCGACAAGCAGCCCGACAAGACCTCCGACCGTGATCTGACCAGCGTCAAGGTCATCCCGAGCCGGGGTGCCTGGCTGGAGTTCGACATCGACAAGCGGGACACCGTCGGTGTCCGTATCGACCGTAAGCGGCGCCAGGCCGTGACCGTCCTGCTCAAGGCCATCGGTTGGTCCGCTGACCGGATCCGTGAGCGGTTCGGCTGGTCCGAGCTGATGATGACCACCCTGGAGAAGGACCACATCGGCGGCGCGGACGAGGCGCTGCTCGACATCTACCGCAAGCTCCGCCCTGGCGAGCCGCCGACCCGCGAGAACGCGCAGACGCTGCTCGACAACCTGTTCTTCAACCCGAAGCGGTACGACGTCGCCAAGGTCGGCCGGTACAAGTTCAACAAGAAGCTCGAGCTCGGCGTCCCGATCAACAAGGGGACCCTGACTGAGGACGATGTCGTCGCCACCGTCGAGTACCTCTGCCGGCTGCACGCCGGTGAAGAGGGCTACGAGGCCGACGACATCGACCACTTCGGTAACCGGCGGCTGCGTACCGTCGGCGAGCTGATCCAGAACCAGGTGCGGGTCGGCCTGTCCCGGATGGAGCGAGTCGTCCGCGAGCGGATGACCACGCAGGACGTCGAGGCGATCACGCCGCAGACCCTGATCAACATCCGCCCGGTGGTGGCGGCGATCAAGGAGTTCTTCGGCACCTCGCAGCTGTCCCAGTTCATGGACCAGACCAACCCGCTCGCCGGGTTGACCCACCGCCGGCGGCTCAGTGCCCTCGGCCCGGGTGGTCTGTCCCGGGAGCGGGCCGGCTTCGAGGTCCGCGACGTGCACCCGTCGCACTACGGCCGGATGTGCCCGATCGAGACCCCGGAAGGCCCGAACATCGGCCTGATCGGCGCGCTGTCGACCTTCGGGCGGGTCAACCCGTTCGGTTTCATCGAGACGCCGTACCGCAAGGTGGTCGAGGGTCGGGTCACCGACCAGATCGACTACCTGACCGCCGACGAGGAGGACCGGTTCGTCAAGGCGCAGGCCAACGCGCCGTTGATGGGCGACGGCACCTTCGCCGAGGACCGGGTCCTGGTCCGACGCAAGGGCGGTGAGGTCGACTATGTTCCGCCGACCGCCGTCGACTACATGGACGTGTCACCGCGGCAGATGGTCTCCGTCGCCACCGCGATGATTCCGTTCCTGGAGCACGATGACGCCAACCGGGCCCTGATGGGCGCCAACATGCAGCGTCAGGCCGTGCCGCTGGTCAAGGCGGAGTCCCCGCTGGTCGGCACCGGCATGGAGTACCGCGCGGCGGTCGACGCCGGCGACGTGGTCCTAGCCGAGGCCGGTGGCGTGGTGGAGGATCTCTGCGCCGACTACGTCACGGTGCACCAGGACGACGGCCACCGCCGCACGTACCTGCTGCACAAGTTCCGGCGGTCCAACGCGGGATCCTGCGTCAACCAGAAGCCGACCGTTTTCGAAGGCGACCGGATCGAGGCTGGTCAGGTCATCGCGGACGGGCCGTGCACCGACGAAGGTGAAATGGCCCTCGGTCGTAACCTGCTCGTGGCGTTCATGCCGTGGGAGGGCTACAACTACGAGGACGCGATCATCCTGTCTCAGCGGCTGGTGCAGCAGGACGTGCTGACCTCGATCCACATCGAGGAGCACGAGGTCGACGCCCGGGACACCAAGCTCGGTCCGGAAGAGATCACCCGCGACATCCCGAACGTCAGCGAGGAGATGCTCGCCGACCTCGACGAGCGCGGCATCATCCGGATCGGTGCCGAGGTCGTACCCGGAGACGTCCTGGTCGGCAAGGTGACGCCGAAGGGCGAGACCGAGCTGACCCCGGAGGAGCGGCTGCTGCGGGCGATCTTCGGCGAGAAGGCCCGGGAGGTCCGGGACACCTCGCTGAAGGTGCCGCACGGTGAGACCGGGACGGTCATCGGCGTGCGGACGTTCTCCCGCGACGACGGCGACGAGTTGCCGCCCGGCGTCAACGAGCTGGTCCGGGTCTACGTTGCTCAAAAGCGGAAGATTCAGGACGGCGACAAGCTCGCCGGCCGGCACGGCAACAAGGGCGTCATCTCGAAGATCCTGCCCGTAGAGGACATGCCGTTCCTCTCCGACGGCACTCCGGTGGACATCGTGCTCAACCCGCTCGGTGTGCCGGGCCGGATGAACATCGGCCAGATCCTGGAGACCCACCTCGGGTGGATCGCCAAGACCGGTTGGCAGATCGAGGGCGACGACGTCGAGTGGAAGAAGGCGCTGCGGGCCATCGGCTCCGACTCCGCCGAGCCGGACACCAACGTCGCGACTCCGGTCTTCGACGGTGTCCAGGAGAAGGAGATCACCGGCCTGCTGGGCAGCACCCTGCCCAACCGGGACGGCGTGCAGTTGATCGGCGAATCGGGCAAGGCCCAGCTGTTCGACGGGCGTTCCGGTGAGCCGTTGCCGGATCCGATCGCGGTCGGCTACATCTACATCCTCAAACTCAACCACCTGGTCGACGACAAGATCCACGCGCGGTCGACCGGTCCGTACTCCATGATCACCCAGCAGCCGCTCGGCGGTAAGGCCCAGTTCGGCGGCCAGCGTTTCGGTGAGATGGAGTGCTGGGCGATGCAGGCCTACGGTGCCGCGTACGCCCTTCAGGAACTGCTGACCATCAAGTCGGATGACGTCCTGGGCCGGGTCAAGGTCTACGAGGCGATCGTCAAGGGCGAGAACATCCCCGAGCCGGGCATCCCCGAGTCGTTCAAGGTGCTACTCAAGGAGCTGCAGTCGCTGTGCCTCAACGTAGAGGTGCTCTCCAGTGACGGCGTGGCCCTCGAGATGCGCGAGACCGACGACGAGGTGTTCCGGGCCGCGGAGGAACTCGGTATCGACCTGTCCCGGCGGGAGCCGAGCTCGGTCGAGGAAGTCTGAGGCAGTTCCGGTGGCGCCCTGACCGGGCGCCACCGGACCGCTTCATGAATCAGCAGTAGAGACGACGACATAGGGGACACTTAACGTGCTCGACGTCAACTTCTTCGACGAGTTGCGCATTGGGCTCGCCACCGCCGACGACATCCGTCAGTGGTCGCACGGCGAGGTCAAGAAGCCCGAGACGATCAACTACCGCACGCTCAAGCCGGAAAAGGACGGGCTCTTCTGCGAGAAGATCTTCGGTCCGCAGCGGGACTGGGAGTGCTACTGCGGCAAGTACAAGCGGGTCCGCTTCAAGGGCATCATCTGTGAGCGCTGCGGCGTCGAGGTGACCCGTTCCAAGGTTCGCCGTGAGCGGATGGGGCACATCGAGCTCGCCGCCCCGGTGACGCACATCTGGTACTTCAAGGGTGTGCCGAGCCGGCTGGGCTACCTGCTCGACCTGGCGCCGAAGGACCTCGAGAAGATCATCTACTTTGCGTCGTACGTGATCACCGCAGTGGACGCCGAGGCGCGTCACCGGGACATGTCGACGATCGAAAACGAGATCTTCGCGGAGAAGCGCCAGTCGGAGAACAGCCGCGACTCGGAGATCGAGAAGCGGGCCGCCAAGCTCGAAGCTGACCTGGCCGAGCTGGAGGCCGAGGGCGCCAAGGCGGACGTGCGTCGCAAGGTCAAGGAGTCCGGCGAGCGCGAGATGCGCCAGATCCGCGACCGCGCGCAGCGTGAGATCGACCGGCTCGACGAGGTGCTGGACACCTTCCGCAAGCTCGACTCGAAGCAGTTGATCACCGACGAGATGCTCTACCGGGAGCTGCGGGACCGTTTCGACCCGTACTTCAAGGGCGGGATGGGCGCCGAGGCGATCAAGACCCTGTTGCAGAACATGGATCTCGACGCCGAGGCCGACAACCTGCGGGAGATCATCCGTTCGGGCAAGGGCCAGCGCAAGATCCGGGCGTTGAAGCGACTCAAGGTGGTCGCGGCGTTCCTGAGTACCCGCAACTCGCCCGGTGGCATGGTGCTCGACTGCGTACCGGTGATCCCGCCGGACCTGCGCCCGATGGTGCAGCTCGACGGTGGCCGGTTCGCGACCAGCGACCTCAACGACCTGTACCGCCGGGTGATCAACCGGAACAACCGGTTGAAGCGGCTCATCGACCTGGGCGCGCCGGAGATCATCGTCAACAACGAGAAGCGGATGCTGCAGGAGGCCGTCGACGCGCTGTTCGACAACGGCCGCCGTGGCCGGCCGGTCACCGGCCCGGGTAACCGTCCGCTCAAGTCGCTGTCCGACATGCTCAAGGGCAAGCAGGGTCGGTTCCGGCAGAACCTGCTCGGCAAGCGGGTCGACTACTCCGGTCGATCGGTCATCGTGGTCGGTCCGAAGCTGAAGCTGCACCAGTGCGGTCTGCCCAAGCAGATGGCACTGGAGCTGTTCAAGCCGTTCGTGATGAAGCGCCTGGTCGACCTGAACCACGCGCAGAACATCAAGTCCGCCAAGCGGATGGTCGAGCGGCAGCGCCCGGTCGTGTGGGACGTGCTCGAAGAGGTCATCTCCGAGCACCCGGTGCTGCTCAACCGGGCGCCGACCCTGCACCGCCTCGGCATCCAGGCCTTCGAGCCGCAGCTGGTCGAGGGCAAGGCGATCCAGATCCACCCATTGGTCTGCACCGCGTTCAACGCCGACTTCGACGGTGACCAGATGGCGGTGCACGTGCCGCTGTCGGCCGAGGCGCAGGCCGAGGCCCGGATCCTGATGCTGTCGTCGAACAACATCCTCAAGCCGTCCGACGGCAAGCCGGTGACCATGCCCACCCAGGACATGATCATCGGTTTGTACCACCTGACCCACCGCACCGAGGGTCTACTCGGCGAGGGACGGGTGTTCAGCTCGGACGCCGAGGCCCGGATGGCCTTCGACAACGGCGAACTGCACCTGCAGGCGCCGGTCCGGATCCGGCTGCGCGGGGTCGTCGAGGTCGACAACGGCGCCGGCGCCTCCCGCTGGGCCGCTCCAGAGGAGTGGCAGCGCGGCGAGCCGCTTATCGTCGACACCACCCTCGGCCGGGTGCTGTTCAACGAGGTCATGCCCAACGGCTACCGCTTCGTCAACTACGAGGTCCGCAAGGGCCAGCTGTCGGCGATCGTCAACGACCTGGCCGAACGGTTCCCGAAGGTCGCGCTGGCCGCCACCCTCGACGGGCTCAAGGAGGCCGGTTACCACTGGGCCACCTGGTCCGGCGTGACGATCGGCATGCAGGACGTCATCGCACCGCCGCACAAGCAGGAGACCCTGGAGCGGTACGAGAAGGAAGCCGACCGGATCGACAAGCAGTACCAGCGTGGTCTGATGACCGGCGAAGAGCGGCGCGGTGAGCTGATCGAGATCTGGACCAAGGCGACCAACGAGATCGCCAAGGACCTGGAGACGGCGCTGCCCCAGGAGAACCCGCTGTGGAAGATGATCCACTCGGGTGCCCGAGGCAACCTGCTCCAGCTGCGCCAGATCGCCGCGATCCGTGGCCTGGTGGCCAACCCGAAGGGCGAGATCATCCCGCGGCCGATCAAGTCGAGCTACCGGGAAGGTCTGTCCGTGCTGGAGTACTTCATCTCCACGCACGGCGCTCGAAAGGGTCTGGCCGACACCGCGCTGCGGACCGCCGACTCGGGCTACCTGACCCGTCGTCTGGTCGACGTCTCCCAGGACGTGATCATCCGCGAGGAGGACTGCGGCACCGACCGGGCGATCACCATGCAGGTCGGTGAGCGGATCGACGGCAAGCTGACGGTGCACGAGTTCGCCGAGACCGGGGTGCACGCCCGTACCCTCGCCGAGGACATCAAGGGTGCCGACGGCGAGATCGTGGTCGAGCGGGGCGCGGACCTCAACTCGATCCTGGTGGACAAGCTCATCGCCGCCGGTGCGGAGAACGTGCGGGTACGCAGCGTGCTGACCTGCGAGTCCAAGCTCGGTGTCTGCGGCGCCTGCTACGGACGTTCGCTGCCCACCGGCAAGACGGTGGACATCGGCGAGGCGGTGGGCATCATCGCCGCCCAGTCGATCGGTGAGCCGGGCACGCAGCTGACGATGCGTACCTTCCACACCGGTGGTGTCGCGGGTGAGGACATCACCCAGGGCCTGCCCCGGGTCCAGGAGATCTTCGAGGCCCGGGTGCCGAAGGGCAAGGCGCCGATCGCCGACACCCCCGGCCGGATCCGGATCGAGGACGGCGAGCGGTCCCGGAAGATCATCGTGGTGCCGGACGACGGCAGCGACGAGATCGTCTACGACAAGATCTCCAAGCGGGTACGACTGCGGGCGCACGACGGCTCGCACGCCACCGTCGGCGAGAAGCTCACCGAGGGCACCATCGACCCGCACGAACTGCTGCGGATCCTTGGTCCCCGAGCGGTCCAGGTCCACCTGACCCAGGAGGTCCAGGAGGTCTACCGCTCGCAGGGTGTGCTGATCCACGACAAGCACATCGAGATCATCATCCGGCAGATGCTCAAGCGGGTGACGGTCATCGACTCCGGTGGCACCGAACTGCTGCCGGGGGTGCTCGTCGACCGGGCCCTGTTCGAGTCGGAGAACCGTCGACTCGTCGCCGAAGGTGGCGAGCCCGCCGCCGGCCGGCCGATGCTCATGGGTATCACCAAGGCGTCGCTGGCCACCGACTCCTGGCTCTCGGCGGCCTCCTTCCAGGAGACCACCCGGGTGCTGACCGACGCGGCGATCAACGCGCGCAGCGACTCGCTGATCGGCCTCAAGGAGAACGTGATCATCGGAAAGCTCATCCCGGCCGGTACCGGTATCAGCAAGTACCGCAACGTCCGGGTCGAGCCCACCGAGGAGGCGAAGGCCAAGGTCTACTCGATGACCGGCTACCCGGAGACCGACTACGGCTTCGGACCGGCCAGCGGACAGGCCGTCCCGTTGGACGATTTCGACTTCGGCTCCTACCGCTGATCCACGGCGACACCAGTACGGCTGTCCGGCGCCTGTCCCACCGCGAGCGCGGTGGGACAGGCGCCTTCGTACACCACCCGGGCGCCGCGCCCGCGCCGCTCTCACCCGGCCTGGCGGGCCGGTGGGTCCTCAGCTTGTAGGCTGGCACCGTGCAGGTGACCCCGGTGCCCTCCGCGTACCAGCAGTGGCTGCGGCATCCGGCGGATCCCGACGCGGTGCGATCCAGCAAGGCCGGCGCGGTCTTCGCGCTCGGGCTGGTGGCGGCGATCACCGGGGTATTGGTCGGCGGCATCGTCCCGGCCACCCTGGCGTTGCTGCTCAGCCGGCAGGCGCGTCGGGAGGCGTACACCTCACGGGGTTATCTGACCGGGGCGGCCTGGCTGCGGCGCGGCGAGCGCCTCGCCTGGACGGGCCTGCTCCTCGCCGCCGTGGTGCTGACTCTCGCGGTCGTGCTCGGCATTTTCGGTTGGGCCACCGGTCCGGTCGGCCAAGACTTCGCGCCGGGCGTCAACTGACCGGCCAGGCGACGAGGAGGAGCAGGTGACCCAGTTTCCAGGCTATGGGGCCGGCGGAGGACCCGCCGATCCCACCGCTGCATTCCGAGCCGTGCCCCCGCCGCCGCCCCCGCCGGAGGGGCGGTTGTCGACGCGGTGGGTGGAGCAGGTGCCCGGCACCAGTTTCGGCCTGGTGCATCTGGAGGTCCGGCCGGTGGTGTCGGGGTTGGCGGTGACCGCGCTGATCGCCGGGGTGGTGTCGGTGCTGGTGTCGTTCGCGGTCGGCTGTCTGGGTGTCGGCGGCGCGGACGGTGGTTGGGGCGGCTGGGCGGCCGGTGCGTTCACCCTGCTCAGCGGTTCTTTCGGGGCCGCCGCGGTGGTGCTGGGCCTGTTCGGCCTGCGGCAGCTACGCCAGAGCGCTCCGCCGCCGGCGATCCGGTTCACCGGCCGAGGGTTGGCGATCGCCGGTATCAGCTGCGGCGGCACCGGACTGGCGCTCACCCTGTTCGGCCTGGCCGTGACCATGCTGCTGGTGGTCAGCTAGCGAGCCGGTTCGACCGGCAAGAGTCGGGCCCGGCCGGCCGACGCTCAGCCGAGCCGGTACACTGGGTTACCAGAGTGGCCGCCATGGGCGGAGCAGGTCCCGGACGGAGCTGGTTGCTTCGTTTTGACCTGCGCGTGTGTGGTGGGTACTCTTTCCTCTCGTGCCCGGCCTGACCGGGCAAGTCGTGCATGCGCCCGATCCGGCTGCCAGCCATCGAGTTGCGTCACGACAGCAGCCAGATCCCGGTGGGTGACGACAGCCAGCCGGGTCCGTGTGTGGGCGACACGCCCGACCGCGGGTGCCGGTGCCACCCAGGTTGCCGGTCGGAGTGTAGGAGAGCCGTCCCACGACGGCTGAGGAACAGTGCGGCCGTGCGCGGCCGGAGGGAGCAAAGGAACCCGGTGCCAACGATCCAGCAGCTGGTCCGCAAGGGCCGCCAGGCGAAGACGAGCAAGACCAAGACGCCAGCACTCAAGGGCAGCCCCCAGCGTCGCGGCGTGTGCACCCGTGTGTACACCACCACCCCCAAGAAGCCGAACTCCGCGCTGCGCAAGGTCGCCCGGGTGAAGCTCAGCAGCCAGATCGAGGTGACCGCGTACATCCCCGGCGTCGGTCACAACCTGCAGGAGCACTCGATCGTGCTGGTGCGTGGCGGTCGGGTGAAGGACCTCCCCGGCGTTCGCTACAAGATCGTACGCGGTTCGCTGGACACCCAGGGTGTCCGCAACCGCAAGCAGGCTCGCAGCCGGTACGGCGCGAAGAAGGAGAAGAGCTGAGATGCCGCGTAAGGGCCCTGCTCCCCGCCGGCCACTGGTCGCGGACCCGGTGTACAACTCGCCGCTGGTGACCCAGCTGGTGAACAAGATTCTGATGCGCGGCAAGCGTGCGCTGGCCGAGCGGATCGTCTACGGCGCACTGGAGGGCTGCCGGGAGAAGTCCGGCACCGACCCGGTCGTCACGCTCAAGCGCGCCATGGACAACGTCAAGCCGACCCTAGAGGTCCGCAGCCGCCGGGTTGGCGGCGCGACCTACCAGGTTCCGGTCGAGGTCCGGCCGACCAGGGCGACCACCCTCGGGCTGCGCTGGCTCGTCCAGTACTCCAAGTCCCGCCGGGAAAAGACCATGATCGAGCGGCTGATGAACGAGCTGCTGGACGCGAGCAACGGTCTGGGCGCGGCGGTCAAGCGCCGTGAGGACACCCACAAGATGGCGGAGTCCAACAAGGCCTTCGCGCACTACCGCTGGTAAGTGGTCGCTGTCATGCCCTTCGGCATAGCCGCGCACACACAGTCGACGACGAGACGAAGTAGGGATTGAAGTGGCCGCCGCAGACGCGCTCGCCAAGGTACGCAACATCGGCATCATGGCGCACATCGATGCCGGTAAGACCACGACCACTGAGCGGATCCTGTTCTACACCGGTATCACCTACAAGATCGGTGAAGTCCACGACGGCGCCGCCGTGATGGACTGGATGGAGCAGGAGCAGGAGCGGGGGATCACCATCACCTCCGCCGCCACCAAGTGTGAGTGGAAGGACCACACCATCCAGATCATCGACACGCCCGGCCACGTCGACTTCACGGTCGAGGTCGAGCGGTCGCTGCGGGTGCTCGACGGTGCGGTGGCGGTCTACGACGGTGTCGCGGGTGTCGAGCCACAGACCGAGAACGTCTGGCGGCAGGCCGACAAGTACAAGGTCCCGCGGATGTGCTTCGTCAACAAGCTCGACCGGACCGGGGCCGACTTCTTCCGCTGTGTGCAGATGATGATCGACCGCCTCAACTCCACCCCGCTGGTGCTGCAGATCCCGATCGGGCTCGAAGGCGACCACATCGGTGTCGTCGACCTGGTCGAGATGCGGGCGCTGACCTGGCGCGGCGAGACCGCCAAGGGTGAGGACTACGCGGTCGAGCAGATCCCGGCCGATCTCGCCGACTCGGCGGCCGAGTGGCGCGAGAAGCTGGTGGAGACCCTGGCCGACGTCGACGACACGATCATGGAGAAGTACCTCGAAGGTGAGGAACTCTCCGCCGACGAGATCAAGACGGCGATCCGGCGGGCGACCATCGCCGACAAGGCCAACCCGGTGCTCTGCGGCTCGGCGTTCAAGAACAAGGGCGTCCAGCCCATGCTCGACGCCGTGGTGGCGTACCTTCCCTCCCCGCTGGACGTGCCGGCGATCGAGGGCACCGCGACCGACGGGGAAACCCAGCTGTTGCGCAAGCCGTCGACCTCGGAGCCGTTCTCCGGCCTCGCGTTCAAGATCCAGACCGACAAGCACCTCGGCAAGTTGACGTACCTCCGGGTCTACTCCGGCACGCTCGAGTCCGGAAGCCAGGTGGTCAACTCCACCAAGGACCGCAAAGAGCGGATCGGCAAGATCTACCAGATGCACGCCAACAAGCGTGAGGAGCGGCCGGCGGCGATCGCGGGTGACATCATCGCGGTCCAGGGCCTGAAGCAGACCACCACCGGGGACACCCTGTGTGACCCGGCGAACCCGGTCATCCTGGAGTCGATGACGTTCCCGGAGCCGGTCATCGAGGTGGCGATCGAGCCCAAGACAAAGGCCGACCAGGAGAAGCTCAGTACCGCGATCCAGCGGCTGGCCGAAGAGGACCCGACCTTCCGCGTCAAGAACGACGAGGAGACCGGGCAGACGGTCATCGCCGGCATGGGCGAGCTGCACCTGGACATCCTGGTGGACCGGATGCGCCGCGAGTTCAACGTCGAGGCGAACATCGGCAAGCCGCAGGTGGCGTACCGGGAGACCATCCGCAAGGTGGTCGAGAAGGTCGAGTACACCCACAAGAAGCAGACCGGTGGTTCCGGCCAGTACGCCCGGGTGATCGTCAAGCTCGAGCCACTGCCGCTGGACAGCGACGGCCCGACGTACGAGTTCGTCAACGGGGTGACCGGTGGTCGGATCCCGCGGGAGTTCATCCCGTCGGTCGACGCCGGTGCCCAGGACGCCATGCAGTACGGCATCCTCGCCGGCTACCCGCTGGTCGGCGTCAAGCTGACGCTGCTCGACGGGCAGTACCACGAGGTCGACTCGTCCGAGATGGCGTTCAAGATCGCCGGCTCGATGGTGCTCAAGGAGGCCGCCCGTCGGGCGGATCCCGCGCTACTCGAGCCGATGATGGCCGTTGAAGTCACCACTCCGGAGGAGAACATGGGTGACGTGATCGGCGACATCAACTCCCGGCGTGGCATCATCCAGGCGATGGAGGAACGCGCCGGAGCGCGCGTCGTCCGTGCCCTGGTGCCGCTGTCGGAGATGTTCGGCTACGTCGGCGACCTGCGGTCGAAGACCCAGGGCCGGGCGAGCTACAGCATGCAGTTCGACTCCTACGCCGAGGTTCCGCAGAGTGTGGCGAAGGAGATCATCGCGAAGGCGACGGGCGAGTAGTGGTTCGGGGGAGCCCAGCTTCCCCGGCCCGCCTCGGGCGAGCTGCGTACCGGGCCTGAAGGCGTGACCGCCGCAAGACCCAAGCACTTCCCGGTCGCCACCATGGGACCGGAGAGGCTGTCGACAGAGTCCTAAGCGCCGATCGGCGCGCCGGGCGTACGAACCAAGAAGTCCACAGGAGGACACCAGTGGCGAAGGCGAAGTTCGAGCGGACTAAGCCGCACGTCAACATCGGCACCATTGGTCACATCGACCACGGTAAGACGACGCTGACGGCGGCCATCACAAAGGTTCTGCATGACAGGATGCCGGACCTCAACCCGTACACGCCGTTCGACGAGATCGACAAGGCGCCGGAGGAGAAGGCCCGCGGCATCACGATCTCGATCGCGCACGTCGAGTACCAGACCGAGGCACGGCACTACGCACACGTGGACTGCCCCGGCCACGCCGACTACATCAAGAACATGATCACCGGTGCCGCGCAGATGGACGGCGCGATCCTGGTGGTCGCGGCGACCGACGGCCCGATGCCGCAGACCCGTGAGCACGTGCTGCTGGCCCGCCAGGTCGGCGTCCCGTACATCGTCGTGGCGCTCAACAAGAGCGACATGGTCGATGACGAGGAGCTGCTCGAGCTGGTCGAGCTCGAGGTCCGCGAGCTGCTGTCGGCCCAGGAGTACCCGGGCGACGACCTGCCGGTCGTACGGGTCTCGGCGCTTCGGGCGCTCGAGGGCGACCCGGAGTGGAGCGACAAGCTCATGGACCTGATGAACGCGGTCGACACCGCGATTCCGCAGCCGGAGCGGGAGATCGAGAAGCCGTTCCTCATGCCGATCGAGGACGTCTTCACGATCACCGGTCGGGGCACCGTGGTCACCGGCCGCGCCGAGCGTGGCGTGCTGAAGCCGAACGAGGAGGTGGAGATCGTCGGAATCCGCGAGAAGTCGATGAAGACGACCTGCACCGGTATCGAGATGTTCCGCAAGCTGCTCGACGAGGCACGGGCCGGTGAGAACGTCGGCCTGCTGCTGCGTGGTATCAAGCGCGAGGACGTCGAGCGCGGCATGGTGGTCGTCAAGCCGGGTACCACCACCCCGCACACCGAGTTCGAGGCGACCGTCTACATCCTCTCCAAGGAGGAAGGTGGCCGGCACACGCCGTTCTTCCAGAACTACCGTCCGCAGTTCTACTTCCGGACCACCGACGTGACCGGCGTGGTCACGTTGCCGGAAGGCACCGAGATGGTCATGCCGGGTGACAACACCTCGATGACCGTCAAGCTGATCCAGCCGATCGCGATGGAGGAGAACCTCAAGTTCGCGATCCGTGAGGGTGGCCGGACCGTCGGCGCCGGTCGGGTCACGAAGATCATCAAGTGATTTGGTAACCCGATTGGCCTTGCGGTACTCCGGTACGGCATACTAGTCAGGTTGCGTCCGCGTAGGGTGGCTGGCTGTCCAGCAGCCAGCCACCCTCGCACGGCGTCCGGGGCAGATGCGCCACGGCACCGCGCACCGTTCGACAACGTCAGGCAGTGTCTGGCGAAGTTCCGGTGGTGGTGGCGTCGGCCTGGCCCGGTGCTCAAGATCTCAGCGGCACGGTGTGCGTCCGCGTGGTCCAGATCGCTCCGTAGCTATGGGGCGAAGCCTGGCCAGCGATTGCGACACGCCCGACCGCGGGGGTCGGACAGACGAAGAAGCGGCAGCGCCGGGGTCCGACCGGCGGCATCCGCTCCGGCGAGCGGGCTCCATTGCGGGCGGAGAGAGAAGGAACAGAAGCCACCATGGCGGGACAAAAGATCCGCATCCGGCTCAAGGCCTATGACCACGAGGTCGTGGACTCCTCGGCACGGAAGATCGTCGAGACGGTGACGCGTACCGGTGCTCAGGTCGCAGGCCCAGTGCCGCTGCCCACTGAGATCAACCGTTTCTGCGTCATCCGTTCGCCGCACAAGTACAAGGACTCGCGCGAGCACTTCGAGATGCGCACACACAAGCGTCTGATCGACATCATCGACCCGACCCCCAAGACGGTCGATTCGCTGATGCGCCTCGACCTGCCAGCTGGCGTCGACATCGAGATCAAGCTGTAGGGACCGGACAATGGACAGGCAAGTGAAGGGCATCCTGGGCGCCAAGCTCGGCATGACCCAGGTCTGGGACAACAACCGGGTCGTCCCGGTGACGGTGGTGCAAGCCGGCCCGTGCGTGGTGACCCAGGTGCGTACCACCGACAAGGACGGCTACTCCGCGGTGCAGCTCGCGTTCGGCGCGATCGACCCGCGCAAGGTGAACAAGCCGGGTTCCGGCCACTTCGCCAAGTCCGGAGTGGCCCCGCGGCGACACATCGTCGAGCTGCGCACCACCGACGCCAGCGAGTACGAGCTGGGCCAGGAGGTCACTGTCGAGACGTTCGAGCCGGGTGCCCGGATCGACGTCACCGGCCGGACCAAGGGCAAGGGCTTCGCCGGCGTCATGAAGCGGCACGGCTTCCACGGCCTGCGGGCCAGCCACGGTGTCGAGCGTAAGCACCGCTCGCCCGGCTCGATCGGCGCCTGCGCGACCCCGGGTCGCGTCTTCAAGGGCGTCAAGATGGCCGGTCGCATGGGCAGCGTGCGCTACACCGTGCAGAACCTGACCGTGCAGGCGGTCGACCAGGAGAACAACCTGCTGCTGGTCAAGGGCGCGATCCCGGGCCCGGCAGGCGCGTTGATCCTGGTCCGTAGCGCGGCGAAGGCACAGGCCAAGAAAGGCGGGTCGGCCAAATGACGACGGTTGACGTGATCGACGCCGAGGGTGCCAAGACCGGTACCGTCGACCTGCCCGGCGAAGTCTTCGACGTGCAGGCCAACATCGCCCTGATGCACCAGGTCGTGACCGCCCAGCTCGCCGCCGCGCGACAGGGCACGCACAAGACCAAGACCCGGGGTGAGGTCGCCGGCGGCGGCAAGAAGCCGTACAAGCAGAAGGGCACCGGCCGGGCTCGTCAGGGCTCCATCCGGGCGCCGCAGTTCGCCGGTGGTGGCGTGGTGCACGGGCCGGTCCCGCGGGACTACAGCCAGCGCACTCCAAAGAAGATGAAGGCCGCCGCGCTGCGTGGCGCGCTGTCCGACCGGGCCCGCGCGAATCAGGTCCACGTCGTGGAGGCGTTCGTCGGTGGCGACAAGCCGTCGACCAAGGCTGCGCTGGCCACGCTGCGCAAGATCAGCTCCGCCAAGCGGGTGCTGATCGTGCTGAGCGCCACCGACGAGCTGAACTGGATGTCGCTGCGAAACCTGCGCAACAGCGCGCCGCTCGTGCACCTCATCGAGGTGGGGCAGCTCAACACCTACGACGTGCTGGTCGCCGACGACGTGGTCTTCACCAAGGAAGCCCTCGACCAGTTCCTGGGCCGGCCGGCGCAGACCGAGGAGGGCGACAAGTGAGCACGATTGCCGACCCGCGCGACATGATCGTGGCGCCGGTGGTCTCGGAGAAGAGCTACGCCGAGCTGAACCGGAACTGGTACACGTTCCTGGTTCACCCGGATGCCAACAAGACCCAGATCAAGATCGCGATTCAGCAGATTTTCGACGTCCGGGTGCTGACCGTGAACACGCTCAACCGCGAGGGCAAGCGCAAGCGGACCCGTACCGGCTTCGGCCAGCGCAAAGCTACCAAGCGGGCGATGGTGAAGTTGGCCGACGGTGACCGCATCGAGGCCTTCGGCGGCCCGGTCAGCTGAGGGGTGTAGACAATGCCAATTCGTAAATACAAGCCGACGACGCCGGGCCGCCGTGGTTCGTCCGTCGCCGACTTCGCCGAGATCACCCGGTCGACGCCCGAGAAGTCGCTGCTGGTGCCGCTGCCCAAAAAGGGCGGCCGCAACGTGCACGGCCGGATCACCACCCGTCACCAGGGCGGCGGCCACAAGCGCCAGTACCGACTGATCGACTTCAAGCGGGTCGACAAGGACGGCGTGCCGGCCAAGGTCGCGCACATCGAGTACGACCCGAACCGGACCGCCCGGATCGCGCTGCTGCACTACGCCGACGGCGAGAAGCGCTACATTCTCGCGCCGAAGGACCTCAAGCAGGGCGCGATTGTGGAGTCCGGCCCCGGCGCCGACATCAAGCCCGGCAACAACCTGCCGCTACGCAACATCCCGGTCGGTTCCACGATCCACGGGGTCGAGCTGCGTCCGGGCGGTGGCGCCAAGCTTGCCCGCTCGGCCGGCGTCGGCATCCAGCTACTCGGCCGGGAAGGGGCATACGCCACGCTGCGGATGCCCTCCGGTGAGATCCGCCGGGTCGACGTGCGCTGCCGGGCCACCATCGGCGAGATCGGCAATGCCGACCAGTCAAACATCAACTGGGGCAAGGCGGGTCGCATGCGGTGGAAGGGCAAGCGCCCGACCGTCCGTGGCGTCGCGATGAACCCGGTCGACCACCCGCACGGTGGTGGTGAGGGCAAGACCTCTGGCGGTCGCCACCCGGTGAACCCGCAGGGCAAGCCGGAAGGCCGGACCCGCCGTAAGGGCCAGCCGAGCGACCGGTTGATCGTCCGCCGCCGCTACGCGACCCGCAAGCGCGGCTAGAAGGAGTCTGGGACACATGCCTCGCAGCCTTAAGAAGGGCCCGTTCGTCGACGACCACCTGATGAAGAAGGTGGAGACGCAGAACGAGAAGGGCTCGAAGAACGTCATCAAGACCTGGTCGCGGCGCTCGACGATCACCCCGGAGATGCTCGGGCACACGATCGCCGTGCACGACGGGCGCAAGCACGTCCCGGTGTTCGTCACCGAGTCGATGGTCGGGCACAAGCTCGGCGAGTTTGCCCTGACCCGCACCTTCAAGGGTCATGAGAAGGACGACCGCAAGAGCCGTCGGCGCTGAGTCGCGGGCACGGATAGAGGATCAAGGGGTTACAGCGATGCCAGTTAAGGGCGACGCTCCGGTGCTTCCGGGCGCGCGGGCGGTTGCGCGGCACGTGCGCATCTCGCCGATGAAGGCGCGCCGGGTGGTCAACCTCGTCCGCGGTCTGCCCGCGAAGGAGGCACTCACCGTCCTGCAGTTCGCGCCGCAGGCGGCTAGTGAGCAGGTGTACAAGGTCCTGGCCAGCGCCATTGCCAACGCGGAGAACAACGAGCAGCTTGACCCCGACGCGCTGCTGGTCAGCGAGGCGTTCGTGGACGAGGGCCCGACGCTGAAGCGGTTCCGGCCGCGGGCGCAGGGCCGGGCGTACCGGATTCGCAAGCGGACCTGCCACATCACTATCGCGGTGGAGGCCGTCGCCCCGGCGACGCCGACGCGGCGGGCGGGCAAGGCTCAGCCGGCGAAGGCTGCCAAGAAGGCCCAGCCGGCCGTGGCCGAGCCTCAGACCACGGCGCAGAGCACGTCGGAGAACGAGCCAGCCGGCGGCAAGCAGAGCAGCACGGAGGGTGCCGAGTAATGGGTCAGAAAGTTCACCCGCACGGGTTCCGGCTCGGCATCTCGACCGACTGGAAGTCGCGCTGGTACGCGGACAAGCTTTACAAGGACTACATCGCCGAGGATGTCAAGATCCGTCGGATGATGTCCAAGGGCCTCGAGCGGGCCGGCATCTCCAAGGTGGAGATCGAGCGCACCCGGGACCGGGTACGCGTCGACATCCACACCGCCCGTCCGGGCATCGTGATCGGCCGCAAGGGTGCCGAGGCGGACCGGATCCGTGGCAACCTGGAGAAGCTCACCGGCAAGCAGGTGCAGCTCAACATCCTCGAGGTGAAGAGCCCCGAGTCGGACGCGCAGCTGGTTGCCCAGGGCGTGGCCGAGCAACTCGCCAGCCGGGTCAGTTTCCGTCGGGCGATGCGTAAGGCCATGCAGTCGGCGATGAAGAACCCGATCGTCAAGGGCATCCGGGTGCAGGTCTCCGGCCGCCTCGGCGGCGCGGAGATGAGCCGTACCGAGTTCTACCGCGAGGGTCGGGTCCCACTGCACACGCTGCGGGCCAACATCGAGTACGGCTTCTTCGAGGCCCGTACGACGTTCGGCCGCATCGGCGTCAAGGTGTGGATCTACAAGGGTGACGCGGTTCCGGGGCGGGAAGCTCCGGCCGAGGCGCCGAGCCGGCCCCGTCGCGAGCGGCCCGAACGGCCGCGCCGCGGCCGTTCCGGATCGAGCGGGACGACCGCCGGTGGGACCGAGGCCGGCCGGGCGGCCGCCGCCGAGATCTCCGGTGGCCCGTCGACCACGACCAGCAGTGCCGCGCCGGCTGACGCCGCGCCGGCCACTCCGGCCGCTTCGGCCGGAGCGGACAGCTCAGCGCAGGAGGGCTGACAGATGCTGATCCCGCGCAAGCCCCCGAAGGGCTTCCGCAAGCCGCATCACCCGAGCCGTACTGGTGCCGCCAAGGGCGGCACCCGGGTGGTGTTCGGCGAGTTCGGTATCCAGGCGCTCGAACCGGCGTACCTGACCAACCGCCAGATCGAGGCGGCCCGTATCGCCATGACCCGCCACATCAAGCGTGGTGGAAAGGTCTGGATCACGGTGTTCCCGGACCAGGCGCTGACGAAGAAGCCGGCCGAGACCCGGATGGGCTCCGGTAAGGGCTCGCCCGAGTGGTGGGTCGCCAACATCAAGCCGGGACGGGTGCTCTTCGAGATGTCCTTCCCGAACGAGCAGATCGCACGTGAAGCGATGCGTCGTGCGATCCACAAGCTCCCGATGAAGTGCCGCATTGTGACGCGCGAAGTGGGTGAAAGCTGATGGCAGCGGGCGTTCCGGCCGCCGAGCTGCGTGAACTCTCCGAAGAGGAGCTGGTCACGAAGCTGCGGGAGGCCAAGGCGGAGCTGTTCAACCTCCGCGTGCAGGCCGCGACCGGTCAGCTGGACAACAACCGTCGGCTGCAGGTCATCCGTCGGGAGATTGCCCGGATCTACACGATCATGCGTGAGCGTGAGTTGGGACTCTCCGCCGCGCCGACTGAGGTGGCTGCATCATGAGTGAGAACACTGCCCCCGAGCAGGACACGACCGAGGCTCGGGCCCGCCGCAAGGTTCGCGAGGGGCTCGTGGTCAGCGACAAGATGGAAAAGACCGTCGTCGTCGAGGTCGAGGACCGGGTCAAGCACCGGCTGTACGGCAAGGTTCTGCGCCGTACCCGCAAGCTGAAGGCGCACGACGAGCAGAACTCGTGCGGGATCGGTGACCGGGTGATGCTGATGGAGACCCGGCCGTTGTCCGCAACCAAGCGGTGGCGCGTCGTGGAGATCCTCGAAAAGGCGAAGTAGCCGACCGGCCCGCATGCCGCCCTCGGCGGCGTGTTCGGGCCGATCGGGTCCGGTTGACAGCCCGCGCGTAGCGCGGACCAGGTTCTTCCAAGCTCCGGGTGACCGGAGGACTGGCAGACATAGGAGATAGACGTGATCCAGCAGGAGTCGCGACTTCGAGTCGCCGACAACACGGGTGCCCGGGAGATCCTGTGCATCCGCGTGCTCGGCGGCTCCGGTCGGCGCTACGCAGGCATCGGTGACGTTATCGTCGGGACGGTCAAGGACGCGATCCCCGGCGCTGGCGTGAAGAAGGGCGACGTGGTCAAGGCCGTCGTCGTCCGGACCGCGAAGGAGAAGCGGCGGCCTGACGGGTCGTACATCCGCTTCGACGAGAACGCCGCCGTCATCATCAAGGACGGTGGGGACCCGCGCGGTACCCGTATCTTCGGCCCAGTCGGCCGTGAGCTGCGGGACAAGCGGTTCATGAAGATCATTTCTTTGGCGCCGGAGGTGCTGTAGACCGTGAAGGTCAAGAAGGGCGACACGGTCGTCGTCATCGCCGGTAAGGACAAGGGTGCCAAGGGCAAGGTCATCGCGGCCTACCCCCGGCAGGACAAGGTCCTCGTCGAAGGCGTGAACCGGATCAAGAAGCACACCCGCATCCAGACCACCCAGCGTGGCGGCAAGACCGGCGGCATCGTCACTCAGGAAGCCCCGATCGCTGTCTCGAACGTGCAGGTCCTCGACTCCGACGGCAAGCCGACCCGCGTCGGTTACCGGTTCGACGACAGCGGCCAGAAGGTCCGGATCGCACGTAGCAACGGTAAGGACCTGTGATGACCACCGCTACCCAGACCAGGCCGGCACCGCGCCTCAAGCAGCGGTACCGCGAGGAGATCATCGCGCAGCTGCGCGAGCAGTTCCAGTACGGCAACCCGATGCAGGTGCCCGGGCTCGCCAAGATCGTGGTGAACATGGGTGTCGGTGAGGCAGCCCGGGACGCCAAGCTGATCGACGGCGCGGTGCGGGACCTGACCACCATCACCGGACAGAAGCCGCTGGTACGTCGGGCGACCAAGTCGATCGCGCAGTTCAAGCTCCGTGAGGGGATGCCGATCGGCGCGAAGGTCACCCTGCGCGGCGACCGGATGTGGGAGTTCCTGGATCGGCTGCTGTCCATCGCGCTTCCCCGGATCCGCGACTTCCGTGGCCTGGACGGGCGCAAGCTCGACGGCAACGGCAACTACACGTTCGGGCTCACCGAGCAGTCGGTGTTCCACGAGATCGACCAGGACCGGATCGACCGTACCCGGGGCATGGACATCACCCTCGTGACCACCGCCAAGACTGACGACGAGGGCCGGGCGCTGCTCAAGCTCCTGGGCTTCCCGTTCAAGGAGAACTGAGCCATGGCCAAGAAGGCGCTGATCATCAAGGCTGCCGCGAAGCCGAAGTTCTCGGTTCGCGCGTACACCCGTTGCCAGCGGTGCGGGCGTCCGAAGGCGGTGTACCGCAAGTTCGGCCTCTGCCGGGTCTGCATCCGGGAGATGGCGCACCGCGGTGAGCTGCCCGGTGTGTCCAAGGCTTCCTGGTAACCCACCTTGACAGGTCTTCGCCGTAGGCCCGGCGGTAATGCCGCTGGGAACCCCGGCGAGAAAGGTTGACGAGACCCATGACGATGACCGACCCGATCGCAGACATGCTTACCCGTCTGCGCAACGCCAATCAGGCGTACCACGACCGGGTGACGATGCCGTACTCGAAGATCAAGGCGAACATCGCCGAGGTCCTCAAGGCCGAGGGCTACATCTCGACCTGGCAGGTCGAGGAGCCCGCGGAGGGTGCCGTCGGCCGCAGCCTCGTGGTTGATTTGAAGTTCGGCCAGAACCGGGAGCGTAGCCTCGCCGGGATCAAGCGCGTGTCCAAGCCGGGTCTGCGGGTGTACGCCAAGTCGGATGAGCTGCCGCGCGTGCTCGGTGGCCTGGGCGTGGCGATCATTTCGACGTCCCAGGGACTGCTCACCGACCGGCAGGCCCGTAAGCGGAGCGTTGGCGGGGAAGTCCTCGCCTTCGTCTGGTAATCGGGAGACTGGTAACAATGTCGCGTATTGGACGTAAGTCGATCCCGGTTCCATCCGGCGTCGATGTCAAGATCGACGGCCAGACCGTCACGGTGAAGGGGCCCAAGGGCGAGCTTGCCCACGTGCTGCCCGAGCCGATCACGGTCGACCGCAGCGAGGACGGCCAGCTGCAGATCGCGCGCGCCAACGACGAGCGCCGGGCCAAGGAGCTACACGGTCTGAGCCGCACGCTGGTGGCGAACATGATCGTCGGGGTGACCGACGGCTACCGCAAGACCCTGGAGATCGCCGGTACGGGTTACCGGGTCACCGCCAAGGGCAAGGACCTGGAGTTCGCGCTCGGGTTCTCGCACCCGGTGGTGGTGCCGGCACCGGAAGGAATCACCTTCACCGTGGAGCGGCCCACGCTGTTCCACATCGCCGGGATCAACAAGTGGCAGGTCGGCGAGGTGGCCGCCAACATCCGGAAGATCCGTCCGCCGGAGCCGTACAAGGGCAAGGGCGTGAAGTACCAGGGCGAGGTCATCCGCCGCAAGGCCGGAAAGGCCGGTAAGAAGTGAGTGCGGTGAGTGCGAGGAGCGAGCTTGCGAGCCCCGCAGTCACGAACGGAGGGAAAGCACAGTGAGCGCTACGTTGCTGAAGCGTCGGGCAGGCGGCAGCGTCTCCGCCCGGCGTGCGATCGGGCGGGCGCGCCGGCACTTCCGGGTCCGCAAGAACGTCAGCGGGACCGCACAGCGGCCGCGCCTGGTGGTCACCCGCTCCCTGAAGCACATGGTCGCCCAGGTCGTTGACGACACCAAGGGTCACACCCTGGCGTCGGCCTCGACGATGGACGCCTCGCTGCGGGGTACCGACGGTGCCAAGAGCGAGCTGGCCGGCAAGGTGGGCACGCTGCTCGCCGAGCGGGCCAAGGCGGCAGGAATCTCCAAGGTCGTGTTCGACCGTGGGGGCAACCGGTACGCGGGGCGGATCGCCGCGCTGGCCGACGCCGCCCGCGAAGCCGGACTCGAGTTCTAACGGTCGTCGGAATGCTTGCACAGACGACTCAGATCGAAGAAATCCCCGTCAC
This sequence comes from Micromonospora sp. LOL_023, assembly GCF_048060115.1. Classification (NCBI taxonomy): domain Bacteria; kingdom Bacillati; phylum Actinomycetota; class Actinomycetes; order Micromonosporales; family Micromonosporaceae; genus Micromonospora; species Micromonospora sp. LOL_023. The sequence goes on along the minus strand of NZ_JBHMIM010000013.1, from coordinate 89,059 downwards.
GAGTAGGAAGGAAGGCTGCTGATGCCAGGTCAACAGCGTCGTGGCGGCGGGTCCGGTGGCAGCGAAGGTGGTCGCCGCGACAACCGCCGTGAGGGCGGTCGCGGCAACGCGCCCGTCGAGAAGACCCCACACCTGGAGCGGGTCGTCGCGATCAACCGGGTCGCCAAGGTCGTCAAGGGCGGTCGGCGGTTCAGCTTCACCGCTCTGGTGATCGTGGGCGACGGTGACGGCACGGTCGGCGTGGGTTACGGCAAGGCCAAGGAGGTGCCCGCGGCGATCGCCAAGGGTGTCGAGGAGGCCAAGAAGCACTTCTTCAAGGTGCCCAGGATCGCCGCGTCGATCCCGCACCCGGTGCAGGGCGAGGACGCCGCTGGCGTCGTCCTGCTGAAGCCGGCCAGCGCCGGTACGGGTGTCATCGCGGGTGGTCCGGTGCGTGCGGTGCTGGAGTGCGCGGGCATCCACGACGTGCTCTCGAAGAGCCTAGGCTCTTCGAACCCGATCAACATCGTGCACGCCACGGTTGCCGCGCTGAAGGCTCTGGAGTCGCCGGAGGCGGTGGCTGCCCGGCGTGGTCTGCCAGTCGAGGACGTGGCCCCGGCCGCGATGCTCGCGTCCCGCGCGGGCGCAGGGGCGTGACAGCGACTATGAACGGAGGGCGGCTGCGATGGCACGTCTGAAGGTGACCCAGGTCCGGTCCGGGATCGGGACCAAGCACAACCAGCGCGAGTCGCTGCGTTCGCTCGGTCTGAAGCGGATCAACGACGTGGTGGTCAAGGAGGACCGGCCCGAGATTCGGGGCATGATCTTCACCGTGAACCACCTCGTGAAGGTCGAGGAGGTCGAGTAATGACGATCAAGGTCCATCACCTCCGGCCGGCGCCCGGATCCAAGACCGCGAAGACCCGGGTGGGTCGCGGTGAGGGTTCCAAGGGCAAGACGGCTGGTCGGGGTACCAAGGGCTCCAAGGCCCGGAAGAACGTCCCGGCGGCGTTCGAGGGTGGGCAGATGCCCATCCACATGCGCCTGCCGAAGGTCAAGGGCTTCAAGAACCGCTTCAAGGTCGTCTTCCAGGTGGTCAACCTGGACCGGCTGGCTGAACTCTTCCCCAACGGTGGGGAGGTCGGCCCGGAGCAGTTGGTGCAGGCCGGTGCGGTCCGTAAGGGCCAGCCGGTGAAGGTGCTCGGCAGTGGCGAGCTCAGCGGGGTGACCCTCCAGGTGTCGGCGCACGCGTTCAGCGGCGCGGCCAAGGAGAAGATCACCGCTGCTGGTGGCTCCGCCACCGAGCTCTGAACAACCAGCATGACCGTGGCGCTCGCTCAGTTTGTCCGAAACTGACGGGCGCCACGGCCTACTGGGTAGGGCCGCACCCCGTTAATATCGGGACCGGTGTATGTTCTTGGGCACGCCTGCCTAGACCGTCGCCGGACTGTTAGAGTCCGATGCCAGCCATGGATATCGGGCGCACCGCACCCACCCGACCCGCCAGGACATCCGGCGGCCGCCTCGCGCAGCAGGAGGAAGAAGTTGCTCTCCGCCTTTCTCAGTGCGTTTCGCACGCCTGACCTGCGCAAGAAGCTGCTGTTCACGGTCTTCATCGTCGCGATCTACCGGCTGGGCGCCACGCTGCCCAGCCCCGGTGTGTCGTACGGGAACGTGCAGCAGTGCATCGACACCCTGGAGAACAGCGACACCAGCGGGGTCTTCACCCTGCTGAACCTCTTCTCCGGGGGCGCGCTGCTGTCGCTGTCGGTCTTCGCGCTGGGCATCATGCCCTACATCACCGCGTCGATCATCCTGCAGTTGCTCACCGTCGTGATCCCGCGACTGGAGCAGCTCCGCAAGGAGGGGCAGTCCGGCCAGGCCAAGATCACCCAGTACACCCGTTACCTGACGCTGGGCCTCGGCGTGCTGCAGGCTTCGGCCTTCGTCGCGCTGGCCCGCTCCGGCCAGCTGTTCAACAACCAGTGCGACCAGTTCCCGATCATCCCCGACGGGACCGGCCTGCCGATGTGGCTGACGCTCAGCGTGCTGGTCACCACCATGACCGCCGGCACGGGCGTGGTCATGTGGCTCGGCGAGCTGATCACCGACCGGGGCGTCGGCAACGGTATGTCGGTGCTGATCTTCACCTCGATCGCGGCGCGGCTGCCCAGCGAGGGCTGGGCCATCAAGAACACCCACGGCTGGGGCATGTTCGCCCTGGTGCTGGTGCTGGTCCTGGTGGTCATCACCGCGGTTGTCTTCATCGAGCAGGCGCAGCGCCGCATCCCGGTGCAGTACGCGAAGCGGATGATCGGTCGGCGGATGTACGGCGGTACCTCCACCTACATCCCGCTGAAGGTCAACCAGGCCGGTGTCATCCCGGTGATCTTCGCCTCGTCGGTGCTCTACCTGCCGCAGCTGGGTCTGCAGTTCTTCGATCCGAACGACCCTGGCCAGGTCCAGGCGTGGATCCAGAACAACCTGGCGAACCCGACCAGCCCGATCTACATCATCACGTACTTCTTTATGATCATCTTCTTCACGTACTTCTACGTGTCGATCACGTTCAACCCGACCGAGGTCGCGGAGAACATGAAGAAGTACGGCGGCTTCGTGCCGGGTATCCGGCCGGGCCGTCCCACCGCCGAGTACCTCGACTTCATCCTCAGCCGGATCACCCTGCCGGGCGCGCTCTACCTGGGTGTCATCTCGGTCCTGCCGAACTTCTTCTTCATCTGGCTGGACAGCGACCAGTACGTGAACTTCCCGTTTGGTGGCACCGCCGTGCTCATCATGGTCGGTGTCGGTCTGGAAACCGTGAAGCAGATCGAGAGCCAACTCATGCAGCGCAACTACGAAGGGTTCCTCCGGTAGATGAGGCTGGTACTGGTCGGTCCCCCCGGGGCGGGGAAGGGGACCCAGGCCGAGTTCATCGCCGCTCACCTGGCCGTGCCTAAGATCTCGACCGGGGACATCTTCCGGGCCAACGTCACCCAGGGCACGCCGCTGGGTGTGGAAGCCAAGCGCTACATGGACGCCGGCAAGCTGGTCCCGGACGAGGTGACCATCAACATGGTCCGGGACCGGCTGGCCGAGCCGGACGCCGCGGACGGCTTCCTGCTCGACGGCTTCCCGCGGACCACGCCGCAGGCCGCCGCGCTGGACAAGCTGCTGGCCGATCTCGGCACCGCGCTGGACTTGGTGCTGGAGCTGGTGGTCGACGACGACGAGGTGATCCGGCGGTTGTCCGGTCGGCGTACCTGCCGGGGCTGCGGCAAGATCTGGCACGTCGAGTTCGACGCTCCGGCCACCGAGGGCCGCTGTGACCGGTGCGGGGCCGAGCTGTTCCAGCGCGACGACGACAAGTCGGACACGATCGCCCGTCGTCTGGTGGAGTACGCCGAGAAGACCGCGCCGCTGGTCGACTACTACGGCGCCCAGGGCAAGCTGGTGGGGATCGACGCCACCGGCCCGGTCGAGGATGTCACCGTACGCGCGATCGACGCCCTGCGTTCGTACGGCGGGTAGGCTCGCGGTCGGCGTCGGTGTCGACCGGCGCGCCGCGAAGCGGCAGGTGCAGACTGGGCGGGAGACAGAGGAGCCAATGCGTCGTCAGCAGCTGGACATTCAGCTGAAGACTCCGGAGCAGATCGACCGCATGCGGGCCGCTGGTCTGGTGGTCGCCGATGCGTTGGCCCGGATGCGGGCGGCGATCGCTCCCGGGGTCTCCACCGCCGACCTGGACGCGATCGCCGAGCGGACCATCCGCGAGGCGGGTGCGGTGCCGTCGTTCAAGGGCTACCACGGCTTTCCCGCGACGATCTGCGCCTCGGTCAACGAGCAGGTCGTGCACGCCATCCCGGCAGCGGAGCAGGTGCTACGCGACGGTGACGTCATCTCCGTCGACTGCGGGGCGATCCTGGACGGCTGGCACGGCGACGCCGCGTTCACCGCTGGCGTCGGCGAGCTGCGTCCGGAGCTGCAGAAGATGGTGACGGTCGCCGAGGACGCGTTGTGGGCGGGGATCGCGGCTGCGGCGCGGGGCGCGGCCAGCGGTCGGGGCCGGCTCACCGACATCTCGTACGCGATCGAGAAGGCGATCCGCGCCGGCGGTCGTTACGGCATCGTCGAAGGGTACGGCGGCCACGGCATCGGCACCGAGATGCATCAGGACCCGCACGTGCTCAACTACGGACGGCCTGGCAAGGGGCCGAAGCTGGTTCCGGGGATGGCGCTCGCGATCGAGCCGATGATCACTGAAGGGTCGGCCCGGACCGAGGAGCTCGCCGACGGCTGGACGGTGGTGACCCGCGACGGTTCCATGGCGGTGCACGTCGAGCATTCGATGGCCCTGCTGCCCGACGGTGTCTGGGTGCTGACCGAACCGGACGGCGGTCGTGCCCGGCTGGGCGATCTGGTGACCGCCCGCCAGCCCGCCGAGTCGCGGCGCTGAGCCGGACGGCTCGGCGCCGGGGTGGCGGGCGGGTGTCATGCTCGTATCCATGACTGGGCGGGACGAGATGCGGGCGGGCGACGCCGATCGTGAGGCGGTCGCGGAGCGGCTACGGGCCGCCTTGAACGAGGGCCGGCTGGATCTCGCGGAGTTCGACGAGCGCCTCCAACAGGTGTACGCGGCGAAGACGTACGGCGACCTCGGCGGGCTGCTGCACGATCTGCCGCCGGTCGTCCCGGCCGGTCAGTCGCAGCTGGTGCCGAATCTCGGTGGCGGGCTGCCGGCGGAGCTGACCCCGGGCCCGGACGGCCGCTATCCGGCCGCCACCCGGCGGTGGCTGGCCGGCCAGTGGAACGGCTACGGCTCGGCGGTCGGGATCGCCATCGCGATCTGGGCGGTGATCTGCGTCATGTCGCAGGATCTGCTCTACTTCTGGCCGGGGTGGGTGGCCGGTCCATGGGGCGCGGTGCTGCTGGTCACCACGGTGCTGGGTCTGATGAACGGCGAGCCGCAGAAGTGTGCGGCGAAACAGGCGCAGCGGGAGCTGGCCAAGCGGGAGAAGATGCAGCGCAAGCAGATCGAGCGGGAGTCCGGCGAGCAGGGCCCGAGTCACGCCTAGTAACCGTCTTCGCCGTCGGATTGCGGCAGGTCGTCCATGGTCATCCGATTTTACCGGTTACGATGGCAGCCGGCTGTACGCGGTTTGCTGTCCGCGTGACAACCCGCGTACACTGATAGATCGGCGCACAGCGTCCACTCCAGCGTGCCTGCCCTGCGCTTCGGCGGGCCGCTTCTGATCGGGTGCCAGGCGGGTTCTCACGACCCGTACCCGCACCCGGCCGGAGGCACTGGAGCCGCGGCTGGCGTGGTCGAGTCGTCATGGTCAACACACCGTGCGGCCCGCCCACGAATGGGGTTGTGAGCCGATCCCGAGCAACCGACGTCAGGACAGCGGAGGACATGCCGAAAAAAGACGGGGCCATCGAGATCGAGGGCCGAGTGATCGAGCCACTCCCGAACGCCATGTTCCGGGTGGAGCTCGCCAACGGCCACAAGGTGCTGGCTCACATCAGCGGCAAGATGCGGCAGCACTACATCCGCATCCTGCCCGAGGACCGGGTCGTCGTCGAGCTCTCGCCGTACGACCTCACCCGCGGGCGGATCGTCTATCGCTACAAGTAGCCACCTGACGGCGGCCGGGGCGTCCCGTGTCCGTCCTCAAGCCCGATCCGCGCCCGCGGACAGGGCGTCAATGGAAGTAAGGCACACCGTGAAGGTCAAGCCGAGCGTCAAGAGGATCTGCAACAAGTGCCGGGTGATTCGCCGGCACGGTCGGGTGATGGTGATCTGCACCGACCCCCGGCACAAGCAGCGCCAGGGCTGACCCCAGGGGCCGACCGGCAGCAGCCGGGTCGGCGAGGGGCGGCTCAGGCGGCCGATCCGCACAACAGCACATGCTCGTCCCAGCCACGAGCGGCACAGCGCGAACTGTCGCTGTGTCACGTGGCCCAACCCCCGGTCGGAGGCCGGGGCCCGGCAGGTCGTCCGCCCCCTCGGGCCGGGTGACATGGGCAGTCGGGGTGGGGCGGGCTCAGACCTCCGTGCACACCACCTGAGGAGTACGCCCGCACATGGCACGTCTAGCCGGCGTCGATCTGCCCCGCGAAAAGCGGATGGAGATCGCGCTCACCTACATTTTCGGGATCGGCCGGACCCGCTCGATCGCCACGCTAGCCGCGACTGGCATCGACCCCAACAAGCGGGTCCGCGACCTCACCGACGAGGAGCTGGTCCAGCTCCGCGATCACATCGAGACCAGCTTCAAGGTCGAGGGTGATCTGCGTCGTGAGGTTGCCGCAGACATCCGTCGCAAGGTCGAGATTGGCTGCTACCAGGGCATCCGGCACCGCCGCGGGCTGCCGGTGCACGGTCAGCGCACCCGGACCAACGCCCGGAGCCGCAAGGGCCCGAAGCGGACCGTCGCAGGCAAGAAGAAGCCGGGCAAGAAGTAGTCCTGGCCGGCACCGGGCTCGACCGGATACCTCGATCTTCCAATAGGAGCGCAGAAAACTCATGCCACCGAAGGCTCGCGCTGGAGCCGCTGTCAAGAAGGTCCGGCGCAAGGAACGCAAGAACGTCGCCCACGGGCAGGCGCACATCAAGAGCACCTTCAACAACACCATCGTTTCGATCACCGACCCGACCGGTGCGGTGATCTCCTGGGCCTCCGCCGGCCAGGTTGGTTTCAAGGGCTCCCGCAAGTCGACTCCGTTCGCCGCGCAGCTGGCCGCCGAGGCAGCCGCCCGTCGCGCGATGGAGCACGGCATGCGCAAGGTCGACGTCTTCGTCAAGGGCCCCGGCTCCGGCCGGGAGACCGCCATCCGTTCGCTGCAGGCAGTCGGCCTGGAGGTCGGGCAGATCTCCGACGTCACGCCACAGCCACACAACGGGTGCCGTCCGCCGAAGCGTCGCCGGGTCTGAGAGGTTAGGAAAAGATGGCTCGTTACACGGGTGCCGACTGCCGCCGTTGCCGGCGGGAGAAGATGAAGCTGTTCCTCAAGGGCAGCAAGTGCGATGGGCCGAAGTGCCCGTTCGAATCTCGTCCCTTCCCGCCCGGCCAGCACGGCCGTGGTCGGACCAAGGAGACCGAGTACCTCCTCCAGCTCCGCGAGAAGCAGAAGGCCCGCCGGGTGTACGGCGTGCTGGAAAAGCAGTTCCGCGGCTACTACGAGGAAGCAGTGTCCAAGCAGGCCAAGACCGGTGAGGTCCTGCTGCAGATCCTGGAGTCCCGTCTCGACAACGTCGTGTACCGGGCTGGCTACGCCAAGTCCCGCGACATGGCGCGTCAGCTGGTCAAGCACGGGCACTTCGTGGTCAACGGCAAGAAGGTCGACATCCCGTCGTACCGCATCAAGGAGCACGACATCGTCGAGGTCCGGACGAAGTCGAAGGAGCTGACCCCGTTCCTGGTTGCCCAGGGCGAGTCCGGTTCCAAGACCGTCCCGGCCTGGCTGGAGGCGATCCCCAGCCAGATGAAGATCCTCGTGCACTCGCTGCCGGTACGTCAGGCGATCGACACGCAGGTGCAGGAACAGCTGATCGTCGAGCTCTACTCGAAGTGAGCCAACCCGTCGATGGGGGTCGTGGCCGGCCGGTGCCGGTCGGCCACGACCCCCATCGACAGGCGCAATACCGACGGGCGTCATATAGCGGTCGCCCCGACCCAAGGAGAAGCACGTGCTCATCAGCCAGCGGCCGACTCTGTCCGAGGAGTCGATCAGCGACACGAGGTCCCTGTTCACCATCGAGCCGTTGGAGCCGGGTTTCGGCTACACGCTCGGCAACTCGCTGCGGCGTACCCTGCTCAGCTCCATCCCGGGTGCGGCGGTCACCAGCATCAAGGTCGACGGCGTGCTGCACGAGTTCACCACGATCCCCGGTGTCAAGGAGGACGTGGTCGAGCTGGTCATGAACATCAAGGAGCTGTGTGTCAGCTCCGAGCACGACGAGCCGGTCAGCATGTACCTGCGCAAGCAGGGCCCTGGTGACGTCACCGCCGGCGACATCCAGCCGCCGGCCGGCGTGTCGGTGCACAACGCGGACCTCAAGCTGGCCACCCTCAACGGCAAGGGTCGGCTCGACATGGAGCTGACCGTCGAGCGTGGCCGGGGCTACGTCACCGCGGCGCAGAACAAGCAGGCCGGTGCCGAGATCGGCCGGATCCCGGTCGACTCGATCTACTCGCCGGTGCTCAGGGTCACCTACCGGGTCGAGGCGACCCGGGTCGAGCAGCGGACCGACTTCGACCGGCTGATCATCGACGTGGAGACCAAGGCGTCGATCGGGCCGCGTACCGCGCTCGCTTCGGCCGGCTCGACCCTGGTCGAGCTGTTCGGCCTCGCCCGTGAGCTGGACGAGACCGCCGAGGGCATCGACATCGGGCCGTCGCCGCAGGACGCCCAGCTGGCCGCCGATCTGGCGTTGCCGATCGAGGAGCTGGACCTGACCGTACGGTCGTACAACTGCCTCAAGCGCGAGGGCATCAACAGCGTCGGCGAGCTGATCGGGCGGACCGAGGCGGACCTCCTCGATATAAGGAATTTCGGTCAGAAGTCGATCGACGAGGTCAAGATGAAGCTCGCCGGGATGGGTCTGGGCCTGAAGGACTCGGCGCCCAACTTCGACCCGGCACACGTCGTCGACTCGTTCAGCGAAGCCGACTACGACACCGAGGACTACCGCGAGACCGAGCAGCTGTAACGCCGGCTGCCGCCACCACTGAGGAGCACCAACCATGCCCACGCCCACCAAGGGCCCCCGCCTCGGCGGCAGCCCCGCGCACGAGCGGATGATGCTGGCCAACCTGGCCACTTCGCTGTTCCGGTACGGCAAGATCAAGACCACCGAGACCAAGGCGAAGCGGCTGCGTCCCCTGGCGGAGCAGCTGATCACCAAGGCCAAGCGGGGGGACCTGCACTCGCGCCGTCGGGTGCTGACCGTCGTGCGGGACAAGGACGTGGTCTTCGAGCTGTTCGACCAGATCGCGCCCCGGTTCGCCAACCGTCCGGGTGGTTACACCCGGATCGTGAAGACCGGCCCGCGCAAGGGCGACAACGCCCCGATGGCGGTCATCGAGCTGGTCGAGGAGCTGGTGGTGGCCCCGCTGGCACCGGCCAAGGCCGACCGCAAGGCCGCTGCCCAGCAGGACAAGGTCGAGGCGCTCGCCGGTGCCGACGAGGCACCGGTCGCGCGTACCGATGCGGACACCGCGACCGACCAGGACGCCGAGCCGCCGGTGTCGGCCACGGGTGAGACCGACACCGGTGCCACCCAGGCCGCCGAAAGCGACCGTGACGCCACCCAGGCCGCCGAAGGCGACACCAAGGCCTGAGCCGGCTACGACACATTTGGCGGGACCCGGCGCTGCGCGGCAGCGCCGGGTCCCGCTGTCTTCCACCACCACCGGCGGGCAAGCAGGAGGTCCAGGTGCAGCAGGGGTACGCCAGGATCCGGCTCGACGTCAGCTACGACGGCACCGACTTCTCCGGCTGGGCGGTGCAGCCGCAGCGGCGTACCGTCGCCGGGGTACTGACCGAGGCCCTCGACCGGGCGTTCGGGCCGGCCGTTGCCGTCGGGTTGACCGTCGCCGGGCGTACCGACGCCGGGGTGCACGCCGTCGGGCAGGTCTGCCACCTCGACGTGCCGGTCGAGATGTGGGCGGAGCGGGCCGACCGGCTGCTGCGCCGACTCGCCGGCACGTTGCCCCGCGACGTGCGGGTCCGGTCGGCGACCAGGGTGCCGGCGGAGTTCGACGCCCGGTTCTCGGCCACCTTCCGGCGGTACGCGTACCGGGTCACCGACGCGCCGTACGGCGCCGAGCCGCTGCGTCGGCACGACACCCTGGCCTGGCCCCGGCCGCTCGATCTGGCGGCGCTCAACGCCGCCGCCGCCCAGTTGGTCGGCGAGCACGACTTCGCCGCGTACTGCCGGCGCAAGGAGCACGCCACCACGATCCGACAGATCACCCGGCTGGACTGGCACCGCGACGACGATCTGACCCTGGTCGGCACCGTACAGGCGGATGCCTTCTGCCAGGCGATGGTCCGCAGCCTGGTCGGCGCGATGCTGTTCGTCGGCGACGGCCGCCGACCGGACCGGTGGCCGGGCGGCCTGCTGACCCGGCGGGAACGCTCCAGCGAGGTCACCGTCGCCCCGCCGCACGGACTCACCCTGATCGAGGTCGGCTACCCGGCGGACCCCGCCGACTACGCGACCCGGGCCACCGCCACCCGCCGGTTGCGGCTGCCGACCGCGCTCTGAGCCGGGTCGACGGCGCGCTGGCGTGGGAGCCTGGTTGCTGGCGCGCTGGCGTGGGAGCCTGGTTGCTGGCGCGTCCTGATCCGCGTCAAGCGGCGGATCGGGCCGGGGCCGGCTGCACCGCCCGCTTCTCCAGAACATTCACCTGCAGGTGCAGTTGCAGCATGTCGAAGAGGATTCGGCGGGCATGCGGATCGTCGTCGGGTACCGGCGCACCGTCGGCCCGGGCGATCACGCAGTACATCAGGAAATGCCCGAAGGAGTGCCAGCCGACCTGGGCGGCGGAGAGCGCGATGGCCTCGGTACCCGCGTCGGCGATCATCCCCTGGAAGCGGCCCTTCTCGTCGTCGAGCAGCGGTTTGATCTGGCTGTGAGCCCGCTCGGCACCGGTGGATTCCGCCAGGTTGAACACCCCGGTGGTGATCAGGTATTCGCGGGTCGGGGACCGTAGGGTGCCCCGGGCGACCTCACTGCAGCCGAGTTCGTCGAGCAGGTCGCCGAGATCGCCGGCCACCGCGACCCGGCACTGCTGCTCGACCTGGGTCTTGAGGAGCTGGTACGGCGGCTCGGCCGGGTCGATCAGGATGTCGCCGGTGGGGAAGATCTCGGCCACGGTCAACGGTTGTGGGTCGTCGGTGCGGGAGCTGATGTCCCGGGGGACCGCCGTGGGTGCGCCCGCTGCGGCGATCCCGGCGGCCACCCGGCCGCTGCGCTCGTCCTCGACGATGAAGAAAGAACTCAGTCCGCAGACGCCGAGCATCAGCAGGACCGACACGCCGCTGATCACGACCTGCCAGAGTCGGGTCGACGACCAGACGCTGGTCGACCTGGGCACTGGGCGGGGCGGCTGGGGCGGGTCGGGCGGACGGTCCCCGGGGCTGGGATGGGGCCGACGCCGCCCGGGCTGGCTGCGTAGCCGGGTGGGGCGGCTCGGGCCAGCGGCTGACGGGATCGCCGGGATCAGTTCGGTCAGCTGCGGGCGGGCTTGGGGTGCGGGGCGCCGCTGGGGCTGTGGGCGCGGACCGACCGGTGGGCGGGCGTCCGGGCCGGCGGACGGGTCCCGAGGCTGGCGAGCTGGCCGAGGTGGCCAGTTCTCAGCGCCGGATTCGTACCCGTACGTCATGTCGCACAGGGTAACGGACGGAACGGGTGGCAAGCCGATGGTCCGGACTTCCACCAACTGAACAAACGACAAATTGCCCGAGGGTGCTCCGGCGGGTGGACCGATCTCCGGTCAGTCGACCCGTTGGGCGACAATGCCCCGGTGACCGGCGACCACTACTTCAGCCCGCAGCCCGGCGCCGCGGACGTACGCTCCGACATCGAGTTCACGGTGGCCGGCCGCGACTACGCGCTGACCGTCGCCCCCGGCGTCTTCTCCGCCAGCCGGCTCGACCCGGGCACCGCCGTACTGCTGCGCAAGGCCGACCTGCCGACAGCCGCCGACCCCGGCCCGTTCCTCGACCTCGGCTGCGGCTACGGCCCGATCACCTGCGTGCTCGCCGAGCACGCGCCGGCCGCCGCCGTGTACGCGGTGGACGTCAACGCCCGTGCCCGCGAACTCACCATGGTCAACGCCCACCGGGTCGGCGTGGCCGACCGGGTCCAGGTGGTCGACCCGGACGCGGTGCCGCCGGAGCTACGCTTCCGCCAACTGTGGTCCAACCCGCCGATCCGTATCGGCAAACCGGAGCTGCGCGCCCTGCTCAGCCGCTGGCTGCCCCGACTGGCCCCGGACGGGGTCGGCTGGCTGGTCATCGCCCGCTACCTCGGCGGCGACTCGGTGCAGCAGTGGCTGCGGGAGCAGGGTTGGCAGGTGGACCGGCACGCCAGCCAGAAGGGCTACCGGGTGCTGCGGGTCACCCACCCCGCCGACTGAGACCGCCACCCGGAATCTCGGCTGCCGTCGACCGGTGCGATCAGGCACCATTCCGGGGTGGGTTACGTGGATGTGGCGGCGGTAGGGCACACCCTGCCGGACGGCCGAGAACTGTTCGCCGACGTGTCGTTCCGGGTCGGCGAGGGAGCCAAGGTGGCCCTGGTCGGCCCGAACGGAGCCGGCAAGACGACCCTGCTGCGGATGGTCGCCGGTGACCTGCCGGTGGTCACCGGATCGGTCGCCCGCTCCGGTGGACTCGGCGTCATGCGCCAGTTCATCGGCATGATCGGCGACGACCGTACCCTCGCCGACCTGGCGCTGTCGCTCGCTCCGCCGCCGCTGCGCACCGCCGGGGAACGCCTCGCCGTCGCCGAGCGGGTCATGCACGGCGCGGACGCCGCCGGCTCGAGCGCGGCGGCCGAAAAGGCGCAGATCGGGTACGCGAACGCGCTGGCCGCCTGGGGCGAAGCCGGCGGCTACGAGGCCGAGGTCGTCTTCGACACGGTCGCCACCACTGTGCTGGACCTGCCGTGGGAGCGGGTCAGGGACCGTCCGGTGCGGACATTGTCCGGTGGACAGCAGAAGCGGTTCGCGCTGGAGTTGCTGCTGCGCGGCACCGACGAGGTGCTGCTGCTCGACGAGCCGGACAACTTCCTCGACGTGCCCGGCAAACGCTGGCTGGAGCAGCGGCTGCGCGAGTCGACCAAGTCGGTGCTCTACGTCTCGCACGACCGGGAACTTCTGGCGCAGAGCGCCGACCGGGTGGTCGCCGTCGAAGGCGGCTCCGCCTGGACCCATCCCGGTGGCTTCGCCAGTTGGCACTCCGCCCGCACCGCCCGGCACGTCAGGCTGGAGGAGCAGCGTCGTCGATGGGACGAGGAGCACGAGAAGCTGCGCGAGCTGATGCTGATGTACAAGCAGAAGGCGGCGTACAACGACGGGTTGGCCTCGCGGTACCAGGCGGCGCAGACTCGGCTGCGCAAGTTCGAGGAGGCCGGCCCGCCGCCGCTGCCGCCCAAGGACCAGTCGCTGCGGATGCGGCTGTCCGGCGGCCGGACCGCCAAACGCGCGGTCATCTGTGAGCAACTGGAGCTGGACGGGCTGACGTACCCGTTCGACCTGGAGATCTGGTACGGCGACCGGGTCGCGGTGCTCGGTGCCAACGGCACCGGCAAGTCGCACTTTCTGCGGCTGCTGGCGCGGGGCGGCACCGACCCGGACCCGGCTGCCGGACCGATCGCCGGTGCCACCCTGGCCCCGGTGGCGCACGGCGGAACGGTCCGGCTCGGTGCCCGGGTGCGCCCCGGACACTTCTCGCAGACCCACGACCGGCCCGAACTGCTCGACCAGACCCTCGCCGACGTGCTGTGGCGCGGCGACGACCACCGCGACGGGATGGACCGGCACGCGGCGATGGGCGTGCTGTCCCGCTACGACCTGGCCGGGCAGGGCGACCAGCGCTTCGGCACCCTCTCCGGTGGGCAGCAGGCGCGGTTCCTGGTGCTGCTGCTGGAGCTGTCCGGCGCCACCCTGCTGCTGCTCGACGAGCCGACCGACAACCTGGACCTGGCATCGGCGGAAGCGCTGGAGGAAGGGCTGAAAGCTTTCGAGGGTACGGTGATCGCCGTCACCCACGACCGTTGGTTCACCCGGTCGTTCGACCGGTTCGTGCTGTTCCGTGGCGACGGTGACGTGGTGGAGGTGCCAGAGCCGTTCTGGGACGTCGGCTGACCGGCGCGCCGCGCGGTCGGCGTCGTAGGGGGTGGCCGGTGTGGCTGAGATGATCTATCGCCGGTTGGGCGATTCGGGCTTGATGGTGTCGGCGATCGACGCCGGCATCACCCTGTTCGACACCGCAGACATCTACGGCACCCCGCACGGCGGGTCCGCGTGCGGAAGCCGCCGGGACGGGAGACAACCTACTCCCGTTTTCGTTGATCCCCTCAGGGGATTTTTATCCCCCGAGGGGATCAGGTCAAAACAGAGTTCCCTGTCTGTGGGCCGCACAGTCCGCGACGCTACCCGGCGGTGAGCCTGGTCACGGACGAGGGCGGCCGCGGGTGGCGGATCGAAGGTTGCCTCCGATTGGCCCTTGGCGGATCGCGAAGTCCGTCGTACGGTAACAGGCAAGTAACCCACGGGAGCCCGATGCATCGGGCTGAGAGGGAGGCTGACGCAGCCTCCGACCGTCGAACCTGATCCGGGTAATGCCGGCGCAGGGAGGAGTATCGCTGTGCCGTCCCTTGGGCGACTGCATCTGATCACCGACACCCGACCCGGGTGCGACCCGCTCGGCGTACTGCGGGCAGCGCTCGCGGCAGCCAGGTCCGCCGACGCCACGCCCGACCTGGTCGTGCAGGTGCGCGTCGAGGACGACATGACCGACCGGGACGCGTACGAGCTGACCGCCCGCGCGGTCGCCGAATGCGCCGCGAATCAGGTCGGCTGCCTGGTCAACGATCGGCTGCACGTCGCGCTCGCCACCGGCGCGGCCGGCGCGCACGTCGGCGCGCTGGACCTGCCGGTCGACGCCGCCCGCCGGGTGCTCGGGCCGGCCGCGATCCTCGGTGCCACCGCCCGCGACCCGGCTACCGGGCGGGCGGCGGTCGCCGCCGGGGCGACGTACCTCGGGGTCGGGCCGTGCTACGCCACCGGCACCAAGACCGGGCTGCCGGACCCGATCGGGCCGGCCGGTCTCGCCGCCGTCGCCGCGGCGGTCGACGTGCCGGTGATCGCGATCGCCGGAGTCACTGTGGACCGGGTGCCGGAACTGCTGGCCGCCGGAGCACACGGTGTCGCGGTGGTCGGCGCGATCGCCGCCGCCGCCGACCCGGGCCGGGCCACCGCCGAGCTGCTGGCGGCGCTGCGCCGGCGGCCGGCCACTCAGACCGGCGCGTCGCGATGACCAGGTCGGCTGGCGGCGCGGATGTGGCGGTGGTCGGCGGTGGGCCGATCGGGATGAGCATCGCCTGGCGCTGCTCCCAGCGTGGGCTGCGTACCGTCCTTTACGACCCGGCACCCGGATCCGGGGCGTCGTCGGTCGCCGCCGGCATGCTCGCACCGGTCGCCGAGTCCAACTTCGGCGAGACCACGCTGACCCGGCTGCTGGTCGACTCGGCGGCCCGCTGGCCGGGGTTCGCCGCCGAGCTGACCGCCGTCACCGGCCACGACATCGGCTACCGCACCGAGGGCACCCTCGTCGTCACGCTCACCGCCGATGACCGGCGCGAGGCGGAGCGGCTCTGGGCGTACCAGCAGAGTCTGGACCTGCCGATCACGCTGCTGCGCGCCACGGCGCTGCGGGATCGCGAACCGGCGTTGTCCCCGAGGGCGCGCGGCGGCGCGCTGATGCCCGACGACCACCAGGTCGACCCGCGCCGGCTGGTCGCGGCGTTGGACACCGCGCTGGACCGGGCCGGGGTCACCGTCGTCCCGCAGCCGGTCACCGACCTTTCCACCTTGGACGCACGGGTGGTCGTGGTCGCCGCCGGTTGCGGTTCGGCGGCGCTGACCGGGCTGCCGGTCCGCCCGGTCAAGGGGCAGATCCTGCGGCTGCGGGCTCCCGGCGGCGCCGTCGGGTTCCAGCACGTGATCCGGGGGTACGCCGACGGCCGGCACGTCTACCTGGTGCCCCGCGCCGACGGCGAGGTGGTCGTCGGCGCCACCGTCGAGGAACGCGGCGACGCCACCGTCACCGCCGGCGCGGTGCTGGAGCTGCTGCGTGCCGCCGCCGACCTGCTGCCGGAGATCGCCGAGTACGAGCTGGCGCAGGCGCAGGCGGCGGCCCGGCCCGGCACCCCGGACAACGCGCCGCTGCTCGGCTGGCACCGAATCGCGGCCGACGACCCGGCCGACGACCCGACCGGTGGCCGGCAGGTGCTGGTGGCGACCGGGCATCACCGGCACGGCATCGTGCTGACCCCGTCGACCGCCGAGCTGATCGCCGACCTGGCCGGTGGCGCCGAGCCGGATTCGGGGCTGGCGGGGTTCCGGCCAGACCGGTTCACCGCGCCGACCGCACCGACGACAGGGGAGGGGAAACCATGGAATTGATGGTCAACGGGGAGCCGGCGACCGCTGCGGCCGGTGCCACGCTCGCCGAGGTGGTGCGGACGGTCACCGACGACGACCGGGGAGTCGCCGTCGCCGTCAACGGTGAGGTGGTGCCGCGCAGCGGCTGGTCGGCCGAGCAGCTGTGCGACGGCGACCGGGTCGAAGTGCTGATCGCCGCGCAGGGCGGGTGAGTCGACGTGTCGTTCAGCATCGCCGGAAACAGCTTCGAGTCGCGGCTGATCCTCGGCACCGGTGGGGCCGCCAACCTGCACCTGCTGGAACAGGCGATCAAAGCCAGCGGTACCGGGCTGGTGACGGTCGCGCTGCGTCGGGTGGACAGCGCCGCGACGATGCACGGCGGGCTGCTCGACCTGCTGGACCGGTGCGGGGTGCGGCTGCTGCCGAACACCGCCGGTTGCTACACCGCGACCGAGGCGGTCAAGGTGGCACACCTGGCCCGCGAGGCGTTCGGCACCGACTGGGTGAAGCTGGAGGTCATCGGCGACGAACGGACCCTGCTGCCGGACGGCGTCGAGCTGGTGCGCGCCGCCGAGCAGTTGGTGGACGAGGGCTTCACCGTGTTGCCGTACACCACGGACGATCCGGTGCTGGCCCGTCGGCTCGCCGACGCCGGCTGCGCGGCGGTGATGCCGGCCGGCGCGCCGATCGGCTCCGGACTGGGCATCCTCAACCCGCATCACATCCGGCTGATCCGTCAGTCGGTCGACGTGCCGGTGATCCTGGACGCCGGGGTCGGCACCGCCTCCGACGCGGCGTTGGCGATGGAGCTGGGCTGCGATGCGGTGCTGCTGGCCAGCGCGGTCACCCGGGCCGCCGACCCGGTCGCGATGGCCACCGCCATGCGGTACGCCATCGAGGCGGGTCGGCTGGCGGCGCGTGCCGGCCGGATCCCGAAACGGTTCCACGCCCTTGCGTCCACTCCGGATGAAGGGCGGCCCGAGCTGTGAAGGGATTGTTGCTGCTGACCGACCGGCGACAGGCGACCCGGCCGCTGCCCGAGGTGATCGAGGCGGCGGTGGCCGGCGGCGCACGCCTGGTCGTGCTGCGGGAACAGGACCTGCCCCGCGACGAACGTGCCGCACTGGCCGACCGGCTACGCGGCGTTCTCGCTCCGGCCGGCGGGACGCTGATCGTCGCCGGACCGGACCCGCTCGGTGGTGACGCCGTGCAGCTGAGCGCTGCCGGCCCGTACCCGCCGCCGCGCCTCGGGCTGGTCGGCCGCTCCTGCCACGACGTCGCCGAGCTGGGCCGGTTGACCACGGAGGACTACGTGACCGTGTCGCCGGTGTTTCCTACCGCGTCCAAGCCCGGGTACGGGCCGCCGCTGGGCGTGGCCGGGCTGGCCCGACTGGTCCGGGCCGCCGGTCGGCCGGTGTTCGCGCTGGCCGGGGTGAGCACCGTCGGGCAGGCCGCCGCCTGTCGGGCAGCCGGGGCCGTCGGGGTCGCGGTGATGGGTGCGGTGATGCGGGCCGCCGACCCGACCGCGCTGGTCCGCGAGCTGAGTGCCGGGCTGCTGTCGTCGGCCGAGGCGGCTCTGCGATGACCGGGGCGAACACCACTCCGGTGGTGGCGATGACGATCGCCGGGTCCGATTCCGGTGGCGGGGCCGGCATCCAGGCCGATCTGAAGGTGTTCGCCGCGCTCGGCGTCCACGGCACCAGCGCGATCACCGCGGTGACCGCGCAGAACACCAAGGGTGTCACCGGCGTGCACCAACTGCCGGCGGCCCAGGTGGTGGCGCAGATCGACGCGGTCCGCGCCGACCTGGCGGTGCGCGCGGTCAAGACCGGCATGCTCGGTACGGCGCGGATCGCCGGCGCGGTCGCCGCGCTCGCCCGCGCCGGAGAACTGCCGAACCTGGTCGTCGATCCGGTGCTCGTCTCCACCAGCGGGCATCGGCTGGGCGTGATCGGCGCGGTGGAGCGGCTACTGCCGTACGCACTGGTGGCCACTCCGAACCGGGCGGAGGCGTCGGCGCTGGTCGGCTGGCCGGTGCGGACCGCCGACGAGATGGCGCGGGCGGCGGCGGAGCTGGTGGCCGGCGGGCCGAGGTTCGTGGTGGTCACCGGAGGCGACCCGGACGGTACCTCGACGGAGCTGGCGGCAGTCGACGTGGTCGCTACGGCACCAGGCGTGGCGGCCGGCGTGGCCGGCGTGGCGGCCGGCGGGAGCTGGCAGCTGTCCGGCGAGCGGCTGGACACCCGTAACACGCACGGCACCGGATGCAGTTTCGCGGCGGCGGTGGCCGCCCGGCTGGCGCTCGGCGACGACGTCCCGGCCGCGCTGATCTTCGCCAAGGAGTATGTCGCGCGGGCGCTGGCCGGTGCCCGGCACTGGCAGTTGGGCGCCGGGCACGGCCCAGTCGACCACCTCGGATGGTCGGCGCGGCCGGCGAGCATCTGAGTTCGATACCTACCTGAAGCCGGCACCCAACCGAGGTCGGCACATATCTGAAGGAGGCCCGCCGATGCAGGCTCGTCGCAAGGTGTACGTCGAAGGACCGCGACCGGACATCCAGGTGCCGTTCGCGGAGGTGACCCTGGCCGGCGACAACCCGCCGGTCCGGCTCTACGACACGTCCGGCCCGGGATCCGACCCGCAGGTCGGCCTGGCGCCGCTGCGTGGACCGTGGATCGCCGAACGCGGCGACGTGGCGCCGGTGCGTGGGGCCGGCACCCCGCTGGCGGGCGCGGCCGGACGCCGGCCCACTCAACTGGCGTACGCCAGGGCCGGGGTCGCCACCCCGGAGATGGAGTTCGTCGCGGTGCGCGAGAACCTCCCGGTCGAGGTGGTACGCGAGGAGATCGCCGCTGGCCGGGCGGTGTTGCCGGTCAACGTCAACCATCCCGAAGCCGAACCAATGATCATCGGTGGTCGGTTCCTGGTGAAGGTCAACGCGAACATCGGCACCTCGGCGGTCTCGTCGTCGGTCGCCGAGGAGGTGGAGAAGCTGACCTGGGCGACCCGGTGGGGCGCGGACACCGTGATGGACCTCTCCACCGGCAAGCGGATCCACGAGACCCGCGAGGCGATCGTGCGCAACTCGGCGGTGCCGATCGGTACGGTGCCGATCTACCAGGCGCTGGAGAAGGTCGGCGGGGACCCGGTGCAGCTGAGCTGGGAGATCTTCCGGGAGACCGTGATCGAGCAGGCCGAGCAGGGCGTCGACTACATGACGGTGCACGCCGGGGTGCTGTTGCCGTACGTGCCGTTGGCGGTGAACCGGGTCACCGGGATCGTCTCCCGGGGTGGTTCGATCATGGCCGCCTGGTGCCTGGCGCATCACGAGGAGAACTTCCTCTACACCAACTTCGCCGAACTGTGCGAGATCCTGGCCCGCTACGACGTGACCTTCTCCCTCGGCGACGGGCTGCGGCCGGGGTCGATCGCCGACGCCAACGACGCCGCCCAGTTCGCCGAGTTGCGGACGTTGGGCGAGTTGACCAGCGTCGCCTGGGAGCACGACGTGCAGGTGATGATCGAAGGCCCCGGCCACGTGCCGATGCACAAGATCAAGGAGAATGTGGATCTGCAGCAGGAGCTGTGTCACCAGGCGCCGTTCTACACACTCGGTCCGCTGACCACCGACATCGCTCCCGCGTACGACCACATCACGTCGGCGATCGGGGCCGCGATGATCGGCATGTTCGGCACCGCGATGCTCTGCTACGTCACGCCGAAGGAGCACCTGGGGCTGCCGGACCGCGACGACGTCAAGGCGGGGGTGATCGCGTACAAGATCGCGGCGCACGCCGCCGACCTGGCCAAGGGCCACCCGGGCGCGCAGGACTGGGACGACGCTTTGTCCAAGGCGCGGTTCGAGTTCCGCTGGGAGGACCAGTTCAACCTGTCGCTGGACCCGGAGACGGCGCGGGCGTACCACGACGCGACCCTGCCGGCGGAGCCGGCGAAGTCGGCCCACTTCTGCTCGATGTGTGGACCGAAGTTCTGCTCGATGAAGATTACGCAGGATTTGAAAGAGTACGCCGAACAGGGCATGAAGGATAAGTCGGACGAGTTCGTCGCGTCAGGAGGGAAGGTCTACTTGCCGCTGGCCTGATCGCCGGACTGCTGACCGGCCGGCCGGCGCAGCTCGTCCACCCAGTCCACGTGCTCCTTCTCGGCGTCGGTCAGGGCAGCGGGTGGCGCCGGCTGCCGCCGGGGGCGTAGGAATCGGGGCCGAGGTAACCGGCCAGTTGGCACCGGTACGACCGGCGCGGCGGAGACCGGTGTGGGAGCCACCGGTGGCGGGGCGACCGGCTGTGGTGTCACCCGATCCGCGGTGGTGGACGCGGGCACCGGCGGTTTGGCCGAGTAGACCGGTGCCGGCTCGGCCCGCGGCGTCACCGACAACGGTTTGGGCGGTGGCCGGCTACCCGGATGTTCCTGGGTCGGCGTGCCTGCGGTCGGCGCGCCGGGACGCTTCGCCAGCACCGGCGCGGATCTGGGCTTCGGCGCTGGGCGCGGGGCCGCCTTCGGCGCCGGTTCCGGCGCGGGTTCCGGGGCCGGTTCCGGGGCCGGTTCCGGGGCGGACCGGGTCGTCGGGGCCGCCAGCGGCAGGTCCGGCACCTGGGCCGGCGTCTCGGGTGCCGGCGTGGGTGTGGGCGTCTGCGTGGGTGTGGGCGGCTCGGGTGCCGGCTTCGCTGTCTCGGGCGTGGGCTTGGCCGGTGACGTCGGCCTCCTGCCGATGGCGGTCGCGGCGATCGAGCCGAGCCCGCCAGCGGCCACCGCCAGCAGCGCTGCCCAGTACGGATCGTCCTGGTAGCGCCCACCCTGGCCGGCTCCGGCGATCAGGTACGCGGCGTTGAGGATCGCCGGACCGGCCATCCCGGCCACCGCTCCGGCCAGCACCGGCTGCGCCAGCCAGCGGGCCAGTGCGCTCACCGATGCCCCGACCAGCAGCGCCAGCGCGGGCAACAGCAGAAATGCCTGCCGGCCGGATCCCACCGGATCCAGTCCGGCCGGGTCGAGCACCCCGAGCCGGATCTCCGCCACCGGATCACCGGCGCGCAGGACCGGTGCCGCCGAGGCGACCGCCAGCAGCCACAGCGTGGCGGTGTAGGCCAGCACGTTCCAGCGCAGCACCCGGTGGAACAGCACCGCCACGGCGGCGAGTACCCCGACCGCGGCGCCAACACCGCCGGTAGCCGCGGTGACCAGGAGCGGTTCGTCGGGTCCGACGGCGTCGCGCGCGGGCAGGGCCGAGAGTCCGACCACCGCGATCGCCGACCCGGCGGCGGCGAACAATGCGAAAGCCACCGACCGTGGTACGTCGTACCCGGCGGATCCACTGCGGCCTGTCACCCCGTGACGGTCCGGGTACCGGCCGGCGGCGACCCGGTGTGCGGCGTACCCGCCGACAACGGTCGCGACCAGGGCGAACCAGGCCAGCCAGGTCAGCTGTGTCGGCCAGAACCCGGCGGTCGGCCCGACGAAGGCGCGGCGCAGGCGTACCAGGTCGAGACCGTAGCCGACACCGAGCTGGACCGCGCCGGCCAGGGCCGCCGCGCCGAACGCCGCGCCGAGCGCTCCGAGCCAGGTTCGCAACGCCATGCCGGGGAGGTTACGGCGGGCCGCGCGCACTGTCGAGGCGAGGCGCTCTGATCGGCGGCGACCCTTCTGCGGTCAGCCCAGCTGCGGCAGCACCTCGGCGGCGACGAGTTCCAGGTGATCGAGGTCGGTCAGGTCGATGAAGCGCAGATGTACCCGGGTGGTGCCGATCGCGGCGAACTCACCGATCCGGTCCACCAACTCGGCCGGTGACCCGATCACCGGATCCTCCGGCGGCAGGGCGCTCTTCTCGTGCAGTGGCGCGGCCCGGCGTGCGGCCTCCGCGTCGGTGCGCCCGATCGCGATGACGATCCCGGCGGACATGGTCAGCGGGGCGCGGTCCTGCTCGGCACGGCCTACCCGGTGGCAGGCCTCGGTCACCCGCTCGTACGCCGCCGCCGTCTCGGCAACGGACTTGAACGGCATGTTGAACTCGTCGGCGAACTCGGCGGCCAGCTCCGGGGTGCGTTTCGGACCGCGCCCGCCGACGATGATCGGTGGACCTGGCACCTGCGTCGGCTTCGGCAACGCCGGAGCATCGACCAGCTGGTAGTGGTCACCGCAGAAACTGAACGTGTCACCGACCGGGGTACGCCACAGCCCGGTGATCACCGCGAGTTGTTCGGCGAGTCGGTCGAAGCGCTCGCCGACCGGCGGGAACGGCAGCCCGTACGAGGTGTGTTCACGGGCGTACCAGCCGGCACCGATACCGAGGTCGACGCGGCCGCCACTCATCTGGTCCACCTGGGCCACCATCAGCGCGAGCGGTCCGGGCAGCCGGAACGTCGCCGAGGTGACCAGGGTGCCGAGCCGGATCCGGGAGGTTTCGCGGGCCAGCGCGGCCAGGGTCAGCCAGGCGTCGGTCGGCCCCGGCAGGGCAAGCTGCTCACCCATCGACTGGTAGTGGTCGGCCCGTAGATAGCCCTCGAATCCGGCGTCCTCGGCGAGCCGGGCCAGCCGGAGCTGGTCGTCGTAACTGGCACCGCGGTGCGGCTCGGTGAACACACTGACCCGCATGGCTACTCTCCTCTGCTCCCGGCCGACGCCGGTGCTTCCTGCTCCATCAGCACCTCATGGAGATCGGCGCTGCACCGGGCCACGTTCTCGGTGTGTGCGTTGCGCCCCAGGCTGCGGGGGCGGGGGATGTCGATCGGCACGATCTTGCGAATCCGGCCAGGCCGCGGACTGAGCACGACGACCCGGTCGGCGAGTAGCACCGCCTCGTCGATCGAGTGGGTGACGAACACGATGGTGGCCGCGCGTTCCATGTGGATCCGCTGCAGTTCGACGGAGAGCTCCTCGCGGGTCAACGCGTCCAAAGCGGAGAACGGCTCGTCCATCAGCATGACCTGCGGCTCGGTGATCAGTGACCGGCACAGTGCCACCCGCTGCTGCATGCCGCCGGACAGCTCGTGCGGCAGCCGCTTCTCGAAGCCGGCCAGCCCCACCAGGTCGAGCAGCTCGAGGGCCGTGGCCCGGTGCCGGCCGCGCCGTAGGCCGAAGATCTCCACCGGCAGCAGCACGTTGTCAACCACCGAACGCCACGGCAGCAGGGCCGGCCGTTGGAAGAGCATCGCGATGTCCCGGCGGGCCTTGACGACCTGCTGCCCGCCGACGGTGATGGTGCCGGCAGTCGCCGGCAGCAGCCCGGCGATCAGCCGCAACAGGGTGGACTTGCCACACCCGGAGCGACCGACGACCGCGACGAACTCGCCGGCGGCCACCGACAGGTCGATCCCCCGTAGCGCCTCGACAGTGCCTGACCGGCCGGCGAACGTCCGCCCGACTCCACTGAGCTGGATCATGCGGCCCGGCTGCTCCCTCGTCCAGAGTCGATCAACAGCCGCAACAGAGTATCCGTATCGTGCCCGCCACGCACTACCCGTACGGAAAACACTTTTGTTTCCGATCCGATACGTGGCATGCCCGCCTGTCGCATTGATGCGGTTTCCCTCGTACTCTGTTGCCCGCGAAGATTCCCAACGCGACCGCGGTGCCCGGTCCGGCCCCCACCGGCCGGACGCCGCGCCGGACCAACTACCCCCTCCGGTTGGCGCGGCGACCTGCGCGTCGTCGGCCAACCTGCGGGTTGGAAAGGACAGACGTTCATGACAAGGCTCACCCGAACGTTCGCTGCCACGGCACTCGCGGCAGCGCTCGCGGTCACCGCCGGCTGTAGCTCAGACGACGGTGACGAGGCGTCAGGCAGTGGCACGGAGGAATTGAAGAGCGTGACATACCTCACGTCCTTTGGCAACTTCGGCCGGGACTCCTACGCCTGGGTAGCGAAGGACAAGGGCTTCTTCGAGGATGCCGGCTTCGATGTGGACATCAAGGCCGGGGCCGGGACCGGCGACAACATCAAGACCGTCGTCGCTGGACAGGCGGACTTCACTCCGATCGACCTGACCGGTGGTCTACTGCAGTTCGGCAACGGTGAAGCCAAGGACTTCGTGGTCGTCGCCGGCATCCAGCAGCGCACGATGGCCGCGATCATCGCACTCGACGGCAGCGGCATCACCACCCCGAAGGACCTCGAAGGCAAGACGCTCGCCGACGCACCCGGCTCGGTGGTGCGCAACCTCTTCCCGACGTACGCGTCGCTCGCCGGGATCGACGTGACCAAGGTGGAATGGGTCAACGGCGCGCCGCAGACCCTGATGGGCACCCTGGCCTCGGGCGCGGTGGACGGCATCGGGCAGTTCGTGGTCGGAAAGCCCACCGTGGAGACCGTCGCACAGGGCAAGACCGCGGTCGTGCTGCCGTACAGCGATATCATGACGGACCTGTACGGCAACGTCCTGATCACCTCGAAGGCGACCGCCGAGGAGGACCCTGAGATGGTGAAGCGCTTCAGCGCGGCGCTGCTCAAGGGCCTGGAGTACAGCATCACCAACCCGCAGGAGGCCGGCGAGATCCTGGCCGCCAACGTGGAGGAGTCCAACCCGGCCGCCGCCGCCGCTGAGCTCGAGCTGATGGCCGCGTTCGTGAAGTCGACCAGCTCGGGTGTGCCGGTCGGCGCGCTCGACAGCCAGCGGATCGCCCGCAGCATCGCGATCCTGCAGGGTGCCGGTGCGATTCCGGCCGGCCTGGAGCCGGAGCAGATCGTCAACTTCGATCTGGCACCGAACGCCGAATCCTGACCGGCCTGACGTGCGGATGGACCACGATGATGGTCCATCCGCACGTCGCGGTGCGCGGCCGGTGACCTGAGGAGACCTGATGACCGCACTCAAACCGGCGGAGGCCCCGCCGATTCGTCGGGCAGTCGCCACGCCGACACGCGGGGTCGGCGGTGGTCGGGCAGCCGCGGTACTGCTGCCGCTGGCCGGTCTGCTGGTGACGGTGACCGCCTGGTGGCTCGTCACCAGCGTGTTCAACCTGGTGCATTCGGTGGTGCTGCCGCCCCCACAAGACGTGTACGCGGCATTCGAGCTGCGTATCGAGCGGCTGATGGACCACGCCCTGGCGACAGCCACGTCCACCGTCGTCGGCTTCGCCGTCTCCACCGTCGTCGGGGTGCTGATCGGACTGGCGCTGGCCAGCTCGCAGGTTCTGGAACGGATGTTCTCCCCGTTGCTGGTGGCGCTCAACGCTGTTCCGAAGATCGTGCTCGCCCCGCTGCTGGTGGTCACCCTGGGCTGGGGCCAGACGTCGATACTCACCATGGTGTTCCTGCTCTGCTTCTTCCCGATCGTGCTCTCCACGGTGACCGGGCTGACCTCCACCCCGACCGACCTGGCGGAGCTGGCGCGGTCGCTGGACGCGTCACGGTGGCAGACCTTCCGCAAGATTCGGTTTCCGGCCGCGCTGCCGCAGATCTTCGTCGGGTTGAAGGTCGCGATGCCACTGGCGGCGATCGGCGCGGTCATCGGCGAGTTTCAGGCCGGTGAGCAGGGTCTGGGCTACATGACCCTGCAGTTCAGCGGGATGGGCGAGAACTCCGCCGCGTGGGCGGCGATCGTGTTGATCGGTCTGATGAGCATCCTGTTGTACTTCGCGCTGGTGGGGGTCGAACGGCTGTTCCTGCCGTGGGTACGGGAGACCACCTCGGCCCGTTGACGTGCCGATGTGCTGCGCCCGCCAGGAAGATCCTGGCGGGCACAGCACATCGGGTGGGCGACGGTCAGGTCAGCTCGCGAGTCGCCAGCGCCCGCCCCGGGAGACCAGCAACGTCAGGGCCTGCGGCATCAGTCCGGAGTGGTTGTCCGGCGTCATCCGAATCGGACCGGACAGGCCGTCGAACTGGGTGGTCTCCAGCACCTCGCGTACCGCCTCGCGGTTGACCGAACCGCCGCTGCTGGAGTTGGCCACCGCGTCGGCGATCAACTGGACCGCGTCCGCGGCGAACGAGGAGAATCCGTAGTAGCTGCCGAAGCGGGCGGTGTAGTCGCGGAACCACTGTTTGCGGGCGGCCTTCGCCGGGGTGTTGGCGATCACGTCGTCGATTACCATCGTCTGGGTGAAGACCATGTTGACCCCTTCCGTGCCGCTGGCGGAGCCACCGGTCAGGAACAGGTCACCGGCGGCGGCGGCGTCGAAGAAGATCGGTCCCGGGTAGTCGACCTGGGCCGCGCTGTCGGCGGCCAGCGCCGCCTGTTCGGCCGAGGTCCAGACCAGCAGCGCGCCGGGGTTCACTTCCTCGATCTCGAATGCGTTCTCGGGCTCGGGCTCGGCGAGCGCCCTGACCGCCTGGCTGACGTCGGTGTCGGTGGTACGGACCTGCTGGCTGCCCACCAGGTCGATGTTGAGCTTGTCCAGTTCGGCGGTGATCACCCGCAGCCCGTCCTGGCCGTACTCGTCGTCGGTGTGCAGCAGGCTGGCCCGCTGGATCTTGCGTCGCCGCAGTTCGTTGGCGACGGCGGCGGCGCTGTCCGCCGCGTTCGGCCCGAGCTTGAACAGATGCCGACGCTCGGCGATCGGGGTGGCGACGGCGGTGGCCGGTGCCAGCGCGATCGTCGGCACCCGCTTGTCGTTGATGGTCCGTGCGGCTCCGACCGCGCAGTCGCTGCAGCTTCCCATGATGATCGCGGTGACCTGGGAGTCATTGGTGAAGTCGCCGATGTTGCGAAGCGACTCGCTGGGGTCGGAGCGATTGTCCCGAACGTCTAGTCGGATCTGGCGGCCGTCCAACAGGCCCGATTCGTTGATCTGCTCAACCTTTAGTTCCAGGGCCCGTTGGTAGCCCTTGCCTACTGCCGCAGCGGCGCCGGAAAGCTCCAGATCGGCGGCGATGACAATCTCACCGCCCGCTGTCGAGTCGCCACCGAAATGGCATCCTGTGAGCCCGGAGGCCAGCAATGTCGATGCGAGCACCATGATTAGGGCGGATCGGGTGGGCCTCAAGTCAGTCCTCCAGGTACGAGGCGGATGCGCAACCAGTGGGCGGGGCCGGCGGCGCGGTTTCGACGTCCTCAATAGAAGTCTCGCGGACGGCATGCCGTACGGTGTGCGCGGAGCCTGCAAACTTGGGAAACCTTGCCAATGGGCGGCGTTCTGGTCAAGCGCGCCGGCCGGAGGGCATCCGGGGCGGTGTCCCACATGTTGGTGACGCTGACCGGTTGCGAGCGTCGACCTTGCCAGTACAAGTGACGGTGGAAGTTCCATTGTTCCTGATCAGGGCGGTGTGATGAAGATACTGTCCGGTAGCGCTGGCGGGATTAGGTACCGTCCGACCGATTCCTGCCCAGCTGAGACTTCCCAAGCGGGCTCACTTCTGGTGAAATCGCGGCCGTGCCGCATGCGGCGCCCACCGCTGCAGCAGGCGCCGGCCGGGAGTCCGCGTGTGGAGATAGCGACGGAGGCGATGTCGTGAGGACCGGACCGACGACCCTGCCCGACAACGGCCCGCGCAAGCGGCGGGCACCACTGCGTTGGGTCCCGCGGCTGCGAGACACCAGGATCAGGTCCAAACTGGCCCTCATCCTGGTGGTGCCGCTGACTGCGGTCGCCGCGCTGGCGACAGTGCGACTGGTGGACGTGGGTCAGGGCGCGATCGAAGCGCGGATTGTGCGGTCGATGGCCGAGCTGTCCGTCGACGTTTCTGCGCTGGCGCAGAACGTCCACAAGGAGCGGATGGCGGCGCTGAGCCTGCTCGCCGGCGACGGAGCCGACCCCGCGGCCTACAACAGCCAGGTGGTCCGCACCGATGAGCGGATCGCCGCGTACACCGCGCGGCGGCAGAGCACAGGGGACGTTCCGACAGCCATCGCCCGGCAGCTCACCGACATCGACGACCACCTCGGCACGCTCAACGCCACCCGCCAGGAGGTGCTCGACCAGGGCCAGATGCCGGTGCAGGAGGCGGTGCTGCGCTACGGCGTCATCCTGTCCGACCTGATCTCCTACGGCGAGGTGCTGGGCCAGGTCTCCGGTGACGGCGAGGTGCCCGACAGCCTGCGTGCCGTCTCGGCGTTCGCCCGGGCGAAGGCGGCGACCGCCGAGGAGGAGGCGATCGTCTTCGCCGCGCTCTCCGCCGGCCGGCTCGAGGAGGAGCAGTTCTCGTCCTACCTGGCGACGTTGACCAGCCAGCAGGAGGCACTGCTGTCGTTCTCGCTGGCGGCTTCGCCGTGGGAGCAGGACCTGGTTGCCAACAGCGTCACCGGCGACGCCGTCTTCCTGGCCGACCGGGTCGCCACCGAGATCACCCGGTCGGTCGGCCAGCGGGCCCCGCTCGGCGCGGCCCAGGGCGCGCGGGCCGTCGGTGCGGTCAACGACCTGATGCGGTGGGCGGAGGTCCAGCTGGAGTCCCGGCTGCTCGACCGGGCCACCGAGGTGAGCGGCGACGTCATCCGACAGGCCATCACCGAGTCGGTCCTGGTGCTGATCGCCCTGGTGCTGGCGATCGCGTTGGCCGTCGTGCTGGCCCGGTCGCTCAACGACTCGCTGGAGCGGCTGCGCGAAGGCGCCCTGTCGGTGGCCGAACGTGACCTGCCGGACGCGGTGGCCAAGCTGCGGGACATCAAGGACCTGCACGACCGTGGCCCGGAGGAGATGGTCCGCAACCTGCGTGATCCGATCCGGCTGCCCAACCGGGACGAGGTCGGTGACGTCGGCCGGGCGTTCAACGTGGTCCACCGGGAAGCCGTCCGGATCGCAGCCGAGCAGGCGGCGCTGCGGACGAGCGTGTCGGCGATGTTCCTGTCGTTGGCCCGCCGGAGTCAGACGCTGGTCGACCGGATGATCGGCGAGCTCGACACGATCGAACGCAGCGAGGAGGACCCGAAGCGCCTCGCCCAGCTGTTCCAGCTCGACCACCTGGCGACGCGGATGCGGCGCAACGACGAGAACCTGTTGGTGCTCGCCGGTGCGGACTCCACCGCACCGCGCCGGGAGGACGCCCTGCTGGTCGACGCGCTGCGCGCGTCCCAGTCCGAGGTGGAGCTCTACAACCGGATCGAGTTCGGCACCATCGACACCGACATCCTGATCTCGGCGCACGCGGTCAACGACGTGGTACGTCTGGTCGCCGAGCTGCTCGACAACGCCACCCGGTTCTCGCCGCCGACCACGACGGTCGTCGCGGACGCCCGCCGGCTGCGTGACTACGTGTTGATCCAGATCGAGGACCGCGGGTTGGGGCTCTCCGAGGAGCAGCTGGACAACCTGAACCATCGACTGGCCGAACCGTCGGCGATGGACGTGTCGGCGTTCCGCCTGATGGGTCTCGCGGTCGTCGGGAAACTGTCGAGCCGGTACGGCATCCGGGTCGAGCTGCGGCCGAACGTCGACGGCGGCACCCTGGCCCAGGTCACGCTGCCCAGCAACGTTCTGATGCTGCCACAGCGGACCCGCGAACCCGCGCTCAGCCGAGGGCGTCAGCAGCTGTCGGCCGAGCCGGTCTCCGCCGCGCCCACGTCCGGCGGCAGTTGGTCACCGGTCTCCGGACCACCGGCTGCGGTCGCGAACGGGCGTACGTCTTCGCTCACCGACCAGTGGCAGAGCCGATCCTCGCAATGGAACGCGGTCGCCGGTGCCCCGACTGCGGCGTTCCCGGTGACGACCGCCGGACCGGCGGCTCCGGTGCCGGCGGTCCCGATGTCCGGTGCTCCGGTGTCGGCGGTCCCGATGTCGGGTGCTCCGATGTCGGGTGCTCCGGTGTCGGCGGTCCCGATGTCCGGGGTGCCCGGGGTCGGCATCGGCTCGCCGACGGTGGCCTACCCGGTTTTGCGGCCGTCGAACCTGCCTGGTCATCCGGAGAAGCCGGTGATCCCAGCCACCGCCCACCCGATGGCACCGGTGGTCCGTCCGGCCGTGGAGCTGCCGCAGGGACCGGTCGCGGGCGCCGGGGCCGGATCCGGCACCCGGCCGGAGGACGCGACCGAGATGCCGATCTTCCGGGAGATGGAAGCAGTCTGGTTCCGGTCCCACGGCCAGGCGGACACCGGAGTCATCCAGATGCCGACGGCCGGACGTGCTCCGGGGACCGGCGCGCAGTTTGGCGGCGCGACCGCGACGGCCGCCCCCGCCTACGCGCCGGCACCAGCACCAGTCCCCGCACCGGCACCCGCGCCGACCAGGCCCGGGCTACCGGCCCGCAACCCGGGACAGTCGGCACCACCACCGGCGGCGTACTCTGCTCCGGTGCAGCCGAACGCCGCACCTCGGGTCGCGGCCACGCCGACCTCCGGGCCGCCGTCCACTGAGGGCGTTGCAGGTGGACCAACTACGGGCGCGATCCCACGTCAGCGCCTCGGTGACGCCGACGGGTGGCGCACCGCGGCTGACGAAGGCTGGGCTCGGGCAAGCCAGGCCGCCGAGCCGTCCATCGCCGGCACCACCCGGTCTGGCCTGCCGAAACGGCAGCCTCAGGCGCAGCTCGTGCCGGGTGGTGTGCAAACCAAGCCCAACCGCGAGCCGACCCGGCGTACCCCGGACGAGGTCCGTGGGCTGCTCTCGGCGTACCACCGTGGCGTACAACGTGGTCGGACTGTCGGAAACGAGCAGTACCGTGCCACTTCGATCAAGGAGACCAGCGAATGAACAGGCCCGCAGCTATTCAGGACATGGGCTGGCTGCTCAGCAACTTCGCCGACAGCGTCGCGGGGATCGCTCACGTGGTGGCTGTCTCGGCAGACGGGCTGCTGCTCGCCTCCTCGCGGGACCTGCCGGCCGACCGGGCCGACCAGTTGGCTGCGATCACCTCCGGTGTGGTCAGTCTGACTGACGGCGCTTCGCGGATGTTCAGCGCGGGTGGCGTGCTGCAGACTGTGATCGAGATGGACAGCGGCTACCTGTTCCTGATGTCCATCAGCGATGGATCGTCGATGGCGGTACTCGCGGCCCGCAGCTGCGACGTCGGCCAGGTCGGGTACGAGATGGCGCTGTTGGTCGAGCGGGTGGGTGCCGCTCTCGTTCCGCTGCCTCGAGAGGCCGTGGGTCGATCCTGAAGTTCGAACGACGAGGGACCGTCACCGGTGACGCGTCGAGTGACCCCTGAGGAGGTGACCGCCGGATGGGACAGCCACAGGACCCGCGCGGAGCGCTGGTCCGCCCCTACGCGGTCACCCGGGGACGCACCGAGCCACGCCAGTACATCGCGCTCGAAGCGGTGCTGGTGGCGTCTGCGGCGGCGGTCACCGAGTCCCGGTTCGCCGGGCACGACAAGCATCGGATCGCGACGATCTGCGACAACCGTGCCCAGTCCCTGGCCGAGATCGCCGCGTACACCCGGCTGCCGCTGGGCGTCGCGCGGGTCCTCGTTGCCGACATGGTCGCCGATGGCCTGCTGGCGTTGCACAGCGCCGCTCCCGTAGAGGCTTACGAGGAGCGGATGGAACTTCTTGAGAGGGTGCTAAGTGGACTTCGCAGGCTATGACCGCGCTGGCGCTGGCCAGAGCAAGGGGATCACCTCCGCGAAGATCGTCATTGCGGGCGGTTTCGGGGTGGGCAAGACCACCATGGTCGGTGCGGTCTCCGAGATCACGCCGCTGACCACCGAAGCGCTGATGACCTCGGCCGGAGTCGGCATCGACGACCCGTCGAAGGTGCCCGGCAAGGAGACCACCACGGTGGCGATGGACTTCGGCCGGATCACCATGGCCGACGATTTGATTCTCTACCTGTTCGGCACCCCCGGCCAGACGCGGTTCTGGTTCATGTGGGACGAGATCATCCGGGGTGCGGTGGGCGCGGCGGTGCTCGTCGACACCCGACGGATCACCGATGCCTTCGCCCCGCTGGACTACTTCGAGAACCGGCAACTGCCGTACCTCGTCGCGCTCAACCGGTTCGACGGCTCGCCTCGCTACGAGGTCGAGGAGATCCGGGAGGCGCTGGCCATCTCGCCGCATGTGCCGCTGGTGATGTGCGATGCGCGTAGCCGGGACTCGACCAAGCATGTGCTGGTCAACGTGGTCGAGCATGCGATGACGACGCTGCGCGCCGAGCACGGGCGGGGCTTTCCGACCCCGGTAGGCTGACCCGCCGGTCAGGGCCGGCCCCGGTCGTGCCGGCCCTGACCGGCGCGACCGGCGGCGTATCCGTCGTTGGCCCGGTCAGTCGATCGGCAGTCGGTAGCCGCGCTTGACCACGGTCTGGATCACGCCCGGAGCGCCGAGCCCGGCCCGCAGGCGGGCGACGGCCATTTCGACCGCGTGCTCGTCGGCACCGCGCGGCAGGGTCCGCAGCAGGGCCGCCCGGGACTGCACCCGACCGGGAGTCTGGGCCAACGCGCGCAGCACCGCCATCGGTGCCGGCGCCAACGGCCGCAACTCTCCGTCGATCACCGCCGCGTGCCCACGCAAGGTGAGCAGATGGCCGCCGACCTTCAGGCTGACGGCGCGTCTGGGCAGCTCGTCGACAATGGTGCGCACCAGGGCGCCGAGTCGGGCCCGGCCCGGCGCGATCACCGGCACGCCGTGCCGGCGTAGCGGTGCCGCCGTCACCGGGCCGACGCAGGCAGCCAACACGCCCGTACGCAGCGATTCCAGCACCGCGTCACCGTTGGTGCCCGCCGCCCGCAGCAGCGCCGCGACCGCCGGGGCGGAAGTGAAGGTGACCGCGTCGACGAGTCGCCCGGTCACCAGGTCGACCAGCCGGTGCAGCGGCGCTGGATCGGTCGGTGGCGCCCACCGGTACACCGGCACCTCGATGATGCTGGCGCCGGCCGCCGCCAACGCGGCGGAACACTCCGGCTGCCGCTCGCCGTGCAGTTGCATCGCGACGATCTGACCGCCGACCCCCCGGGCCCGCAGGTGGTCGATAACCTCCTCGCAGCTCTCCGAGGCCGGCGACCACTGGTCGTGCAGCCCGGCGGCGCGGATCGCGCCCCGGGCCTTCGGACCCCTGGTCACGATGTACGCGCCGGCGAGCACCGCCCGCAGCGGCTCGGCCAACCCCCAGCCCTCGGCCGCTTCCAGCCAGCCGCGCATGCCGATGCCGGTGTTGGCGACCAGCACGTCCGGCGGATTGTCCAGGCAGGCCCGGGTGGCGGCGCGCAACTCGGTGTCGTCGGCCAGCGGCACGATCCGTAGCGCCGGAGCGAGCACGACGCGCGCGCCGCGCCGCTCCAGCAGCGCGGCCAGCTCGTCGCGCCGCCGGTCGGCGGTGACTCCGATGGTGAACCCGGACAGTTCGTCGGACATCACTGGTCCTGCCGCCGACCGAGTACCTCGATCAGCCCGTCCCGGCGGCGTACCTGGTAGGTCGGCACGGCGACGCCCGGCAGGTCCAGGCACTCGCCGGTACGCAGGTCGTAGACCTGCTTGTGCAGCGGCGACGCGACCGTGGGGATCTCGCCGCGGGTGCCGACGATACCCCGGGACATGACGTAGGCACCGGCCACCGGATCCTGGTTGCCGATCGCGTACAGCGTCCCGCCGTAGGTCTTGAAGACCGCAACCTGCTCGCCGTCGACCAGGGCGGCCACGCCGCGCTCCGGCTCCACCCGTGGGTACGGGCACACCGGTGTCCACCGCCCGGTGACGTTGATCGTCTGCACACTCATCGGCGTACCTCCAGGGTTGTCGGGAGGCCGAGCGCGACGGGCCGGCGCTCGCCCAGGGCCGGCACCGGCTGGCCCCGCTCGACCTCGAAGCTGATCGACGGATCCGGGGTGTCGGGTGCGTTGACGAAGGAGGTGAAGCGGCGCAGCCGCTGCGGGTCGTCGATCGTGTCCCGCCACTCGTCGGAGTACGACTCGACGTGCCGGGCCATCGCCGCGTCCAGCTCGGCCGCCAGTCCGAGCGAGTCGTCGACGATCACCGATCGCAGGTGGTCCAGTCCGCCGTCCATCGCCTCGATCCAGGCGGCGGTGCGCTGCAGCCGGTCGGCGGTGCGGATGTAGAACATTAGGAACCGGTCGATGGTGTGGACGAGTTCCTCGGTGGACAGGTCGCTGGCGAACAGGTCGGCGTGCCGGGGGCGGAAGCCGCCGTTGCCACCGACGTAGAGGTTCCAGCCGACGTCGGTGGCGATGATGCCGAAGTCCTTGCTGCGGGCCTCGGCGCATTCGCGGGCACAGCCGGAGACCGCTGACTTGATCTTGTGTGGAGCGCGCAGGCCGCGGTAGCGCAGCTCCAGCGCGACGGCCAGGCCGACCGAGTCCTGCACCCCGTAGCGGCACCAGGTGGAGCCGACACAGGACTTCACCGTGCGCAGCGCCTTGCCGTACGCGTGACCGGATTCGAAGCCGGCGTCGACCAGCCGCCGCCAGATCTGCGGCAGCTGCT
Source organism: Micromonospora sp. LOL_023 (assembly GCF_048060115.1). Lineage (NCBI taxonomy): Bacteria > Bacillati > Actinomycetota > Actinomycetes > Micromonosporales > Micromonosporaceae > Micromonospora > Micromonospora sp. LOL_023. The sequence continues at coordinate 54,633 of NZ_JBHMIM010000013.1, read as the reverse complement.
CCACCCGGGCACCGAACAGGTCGATCCGCTGCCCACCGGTGATCTTGGTGTAGAGGTTGAAGTCCCTGGCCACCTCGCCAATGACGATCAACTTCTCCGGCGTGATCTCCCCACCGGGGATTCGCGGCACCACCGAATAGGTGCCGTCGCGCTGGATGTTGGCCAGGAAGTGGTCGTTGGTGTCCTGCAGGGCGGCCTGCTCGCCGTCGAGGACGTACCCGTTGCCCAGCGACGCGAGGATCGAGGCGACCACCGGCTTGCAGATGTCGCAGCCCCGGCCCTGGCCGTGCTCGGCGACCAACTGGGAGAAGGTCCGGATGGCGCGTACCCGGATGATGTCGAACAGTTCCTGACGGCTGTGCGTGAAATGCTCGCACAGCGCGGTGGACTGGGTCACCCCGGCGACCGAGAGCAGCTGCTTGAGCATCGGTACGCAGGATCCGCAGCTGGTGCCGGCCCGGGTGCACGCCTTGATCCCAGCGACGTCGGTGCAGCCGTCGTCGATCGCCCCGAGGATCTGGTCCTTGGTGACCGCGTTGCACGAGCACACCTGGGCGCCGCCGGGCAGCGCCGCGACCCCGGCGCCGGTGCCGCCGCCCTCGCCGGCCGGGGCGAGCAACGCAAGCGGCGGACCGGGCAGCGCGCCACCGACGCTGGCCCGCAACGTCGGGTACGCGGTGGCGTCGCCGACCAGCACCCCGCCGAGCAGGGTACGGGCGTCGTCGGAGAGCACCAGTTTGGCGTAGACCCGGGTGGCCGGGTCGGTGAAGGTGACGTCCAGGCAGTTCTCGGTGACGCCGTGCGCGTCGCCGAACGACGCCACGTCCACGCCGAGCAGCTTGAGCTTGGTGGAGGTGTCCGCGCCGGAGAAGGCCGCGGTGCCGCCGAGCAGCCGGTCGGCGACGACCTCGGCCATCGCGTACCCGGGGGCGACCAGCCCGTAGCAGCGGCCCGGCTCGCCGGCCACGCTCACCGCCGCGCATTCGCCGACCGCCCAGATGCGCGGGTCGCTGGTCCGGCAGGTGGCGTCCACCGTCACCCCGCCGCGTTCGCCGACGGCCAGACCGGCGTCGCGGGCCAGGTCGTCGCGGGGCCGGACGCCGGCGGCCACCACGACCAGGTCGGTGTCCAGGGCGGTGCCGTCGGTGAGAGTGACCCCTTGCGGGGTGCCGTCCGGCCCGGTGCGGATCGCCGACGTCGCGGTCCCCAGGTGCACGTCGACGCCGAGGTCCTCGACGTAGCGACGCAGCATCGCCCCGCCGGCCTCGTCGACCTGGACCGGCATCAGCCGGGGCGCGAACTCCACCACGTGGGTACGCAGGCCGAGCAGCCGCAGCGCGTTGGCGGCTTCCAGGCCGAGCAGGCCGCCGCCGATCACCGTACCGATCCGCCGGCCGGCGGCCGGATCGGTGGCGAAGGCGCGGATGGCAACCAGATCGTCCAACGTCCGGTAGACGAACACCCCGTCGCGCAGCGCGCCACCGCTGGCACCGTCGGTGGGTCGGCGTGCGCCGTCGATCGGCGGGACGAACGGGTACGAGCCGGTGGCCAGCACCAGCGCGTCGTAGCCGTACTCGCCGTGGTCGGTGACCACCACCCGGCGGTCCCGGTCGATGCGCCGGGCCGGCTCGGCCAGCCGCAGGTCCACCCCGTCGTCCGGGGTGTGCACGCTCAACCCGTCCGGCCCGACACCGTCGAAGAAGGCCGACAGCCGGACCCGGTCGTACGCCGGCCGGGACTCCTCGGCGAGCACCGTCACCTGCCATCCGCCGCCGGTGTCCCGGGAGCGGACCGCCTCGACCAGACGCTGCCCGACCATGCCGTTGCCGATGACGACCAACCGGTTCATGCCGGTACCTCCACGTCGGAATCCACAGAAGAAAGCCAGTCGACGATGCCGTTGACCGCGTCGGTGCAGCTACCGCAGCCGGTGGTGGCCCGGGTGGCGGCAACCACGTCGGACACCGACCGGGCGCCCGAGCGCCAGCAGCGGACCAGCGCGCCCTTGCTGACGGTGTTGCACTGGCAGACGGTCGCCGCGTCCGGCATCAGCGCCGGACTGGTCGCCGGCGCCGCGACGGTGCCGCCGACCGCCCGGCCGAGCAGCAGGGCGCGGCGGTCGGGCGGCACCGGGCCGCCCCGGTCGAACAGTTGGATGACGGTGCCGACGGCCGGGTTGTCGCCGAGCATGATCGCCCCGGTCAGCCGGTCGTCGCGGATCAACAGCCGGGCGTACGTGCCCCGGGCCGGGTCGGCGAAGCTGAGCTCCTCGGTCTGCCCGTCGGCAGCCGGTCGGGTGTCGCCCATCGCCGCCAGGTCGATGCCGGCGGCCTTGAGCCGGGTCACCGTCGGCAGTGGCCGGTAGCGCGCGCCCGGGTCGTCGCCGGCCAGTACCCGGGCCAGCACACGGGCCTGTTCCCAGGCGGGGGCGACCAGCCCGGTGACGATGCCGTCGTGTTCGGCGCAGTCCCCGATCGCCCAGATGCCCGGGTCGCTGGTGGCCATCCGGTCGTCGACCATCACACCGCGCCCGGTCCGTAGCCCGGCCCGCCGGGCCAGCTCGGTGTCCGGCCGGACACCGCAGGCCAGCACCAGCAGGTCGGCGCCCAACTCCCGGCCGTCGCCGAGCCGCAGCCGTACCCCGTCGGCGGTGGCGGTGACCGACTCGGCGGCGGCGGCCAGCTCGGTGCCGACGCCGAGGCCGGCCAGGGTACGGGCGAGCACCGCGCTGGCGGTGGCGTCGAGCTGGCGCTCCATCAGCTGACCGCCCTTGTGCACCACCCGTACGTCCAGTCCGCGGGCGGCGAGCCCACGGGCGGCTTCCAGCCCGAGCAGGCCGCCGCCGAGCACCAGCGCGGTGCGCGCACCGGCCGCGGCGGCGAGGATCCGCCGGCAGTCGTCGAGGGTCCGGAACACCGCGATCTGTTCGGGCAGCCGGTCGACCTTCGCGCCAGCGGTCGGGCCGGCGCTGGCTGGGCCGATGGCACCCGGGCCGGCGGCACCGGTCAGACCCGGCAGGTCGGGGACCACGGCCCGGCTGCCAGTGGCCAGCACCAGGTGGTCGTACTCGGTGGCGAGGCCGTCGGCGGTGTGGACCCTGCGGGTGGCCGGGTCGATCGCGACGACCGGCAGCCCTGACCGTACGTCGACGCCGTGACCGGCGGACTCGGCCAGCGTCACGTCCAGCTCGTCGGCGCGGCCGGCGAGCAGGTTGGACAGCATGATCCGGTTGTACGCTCGGTGTGGCTCCGCCCCGAACGCGGTGATCTTGAGGTCGCCGCGCCGGGCGTGCAGTTCAGCGGCGAGCCGGGCACCGGCCATGCCGTAGCCGACGATGACGATACGGTTCATGCTCGCTCCACCCGGACCGCGCAGATCTTGAACTCGGGCATCCGCGACGTCGGGTCCAACGCGTCGTTGGTGACCGAGTTGATCCGCCCCGCGCCGCCCCAGTGGAACGGGGCGAAGACGGTGTCCGGGCGGATCGACTCGCTGAGCCGGGCCGGGGCGAACATCTCGCCGCGCCGGCTGCTGACCCGCACCTGGTCGCCGGTCTGCACGCCGAGCCGACCGGCCAGGTCAGGATGCAGCTCGACGAAGGCCTCCGGGGCGGCGCCGCGCAGCGGGGCGATCCGCCGGGTCTGCGCGCCGGACTGGTACTGGGCCAGCACCCGGCCGGTGGTCAGGTACAGCGGATAGTCGGCGCAGATCTCCTCGGCGGCCGGTCGGTGCTCCACCGGCACGAACCGGGCCCGCCCGTCGGGGGTGCCGAAGCGCTCGGTGAACATCCGTGGGGTGTCCGGCAGCCGTGGATCCGGGCAGGGCCAGAAGACGCCGTCGTCGGCGTCGATCCGCTCCCAGGTCACCCCGGCGTAGTCGGCGACGCCGCCGGCCGAGGCGCGTCGCAGCTCGGCGAAGACCAGCGCCGGATCGGCCGGGAACTGCCCGGCCGGGCAGCCCAGCCGCGCGGCCAGGTCGGCGAGGATCGCCAGGTCGGTGCGGGCACCGACCGGTGGCGGACGCAGCGCGTGCCGGCGCAGCACCCGACCCTCCAGGTTGGTCATGGTGCCGTCCTCCTCGGCCCACTGGGCGCTGGGCAGCACCACGTCGGCCATCGCCGCCGTCTCCGACAGCACGAAGTCGGCGACCACCAGCAGGTCCAGGTCGGCCAGCCGGCGCTGGACCCGGCCGGCGCGCGGCGCGGAGACCACCGGGTTGGAGCCGAAGACCAGTAACGCCTTCGGCCCGGCCGGGGTGCCGAGCGCGTCCAGCAACTCGTACGCGGAGACTCCCGGGCCGGGCAGGTCGGCCGGGTCGACGCCCCACACCCCGGCGACGTGCGCGCGGGCGGCCGGATCGTCGATGCGCCGGTAGCCGGGCAGCTGGTCGGCCTTCTGGCCGTGCTCTCGACCGCCCTGGCCGTTGCCCTGCCCGGTCAGGCAGCCGTAGCCGGACCCGGGCCGGCCCGGCAGGCCCAGGGCGAGGGCCAGGTTGACGTACGCGCTGACCGTGTCGACGCCCTTGGCGTGCTGCTCGGCCCCGCGCGCGGTCAGTATGACCACCCTGGCCGGGGCCGCCCCGGCTGGTCGTCGCCCACCGCCGGCCAGGGCCCTGGCCGCCGCCTCCAGGTCCGCGATCGGGATGCCGCTGAGCCGTTCCACCCGGGCCGGCCAGTAGCCGGCGACGGTGGCCCGTACGGCATCGAAGTTGGTCGTCCGGGCGGCCACGTAGTCGTGGTCGACCCAGCCTTCGCGTAGCGCGACGTGCAGCAGCGCGTTGGCCACCGCCAGGTCGGTGCCGGGGGTGGGTTGCAGGTGCAGGTCGGCCAGGCGGGCGGTGGCGGTGCGCCGCGGGTCGATCACGATCAACGTACCGCCGCGCTGCTTCATCTCGGTCAGGTAGCGCGCGAACGGCGGCATCGTCTCGGCCACGTTCGCGCCGACCAGCAGCAGGGTGTCGGCGGTGCCGACGTCGGCCATCGGGAACGGCAGCCCCCGGTCGACGCCGAAGGCGCGGATGCCGGCGGCGGCCGCCGACGACATGCAGAACCGTCCGTTGTAGTCGATGTTGCGGGTGCGCAGCGCGACCCGGGCGAACTTGCCCAGCGCGTACGCCTTCTCGTTGGTCAGCCCACCGCCACCGAACAGGGCGATGGCGTCGCGGCCGTGCGCGGCCTGGATGCCGGTGATGTCGTCGACGATCCGCGCGAGTGCCTCGTCCCAGCTGGCCGGGCGCAGCTCGCCGCCGCGGTGGTCGCGCACCAGCGGGCTGGTCAGCCGCTCCGGGTGGTCGAGTAGTTCGGCGGCGGTCCAGCCCTTCTGGCAGAGCCCACCCTGGTTGGTGGGAAACTGCCGGGGCAGCACCGTGACCGTGCCGTCGGTGTCGGCGCGCAGGTGCATGCCGCACTGCAGCGCGCAGTACGGGCAGTGCGTGGCGACCGTCCGGGCGGGCTGGGTGGCCGCCGGTCCGATTGTCACCTGCATGCTGCCTGGCATGTGCGAAGCGTGCCGGTGGGCGATTTCGCCGGGACGTCTCGATTGTTTCGAGCCTGCTAAGAGCCCCTCACGTGGATCGTTCGCAGCGGGTTAGCCCGCGCTGTCCGTCCCACCACGTGGTTCTCACTATCGGTGACCGGCGGCCGTGCGGTCTCCGTTGCGCGACCGACTCCGTGGATGAACCCGTCGGAAACTGGCACGTCCTAGCTTCCTGGCAACGACATCGATCGCAGTAGACCGATCGCGGAGGAGCTGAGCGCTCATGAGCCAGGCCACCACCACGGATAGCACATCGGCGGACGCCACCGCCAGCATCGACCCGGCCGCCCTACCCGGGGGCGTCCCGGTGGCCGCGCCGCAGGGGCGCCGCCCGGGCAGCCGGTGGATCGACGACTGGCGTCCGGAGGACCCTGACTTCTGGCGCGACACCGGTGCCCCGATCGCCCGCCGCAACCTGATCCTCTCGATCGTCTCCGAACACATCGGCTTTTCGGTATGGAGCCTCTGGTCGGTGCTCGTGCTCTTCATGGGGCCCGAGTACGGCATCGACCCGGCCGGCAAGTTTCTGCTCACCGCCGTACCGGCCGCAGTCGGCTCGGTGTTGCGACTGCCGTACACCTTCGCGGTGGCGGTCTTCGGTGGCCGGAACTGGACCATCGTCAGCGCCCTGCTGCTGCTGTTGCCGGCGGTGCCGATGACGATCCTGTTGGAGCCCGGCATCTCCTATTCGACGCTGATGGTGCTGGCCTGTCTCGCTGGCGTCGGCGGCGGCAACTTCGCCTCGTCGATGGCGAACATCAATGCTTTCTACCCGCAACGGCTCAAGGGCTGGGCGCTCGGGCTCAACGCCGGTGGCGGCAACATCGGCGTACCCGCCGTCCAACTGGTCGGGCTGGCCGTGCTGGCGACCGTCGGGGCCGCGTACCCGCGGCTGGTGCCCGCCGTCTATCTGCCGCTGATCGTGCTGGCCGCGTTCGGCGCGACCCGGTACATGGACAACCTCAGCGCCGCGTCCAACGAGCGCGGCGCGATGCGGGAGGCCACCCGGTCGCCACACACCTGGATCATGTCGTTCCTGTACATCGGCACCTTCGGCTCCTTCATCGGCTTCGGGTTCGCCTTCGGCCAGGTGCTGCAGATTCAGTTCGCCGAGCAGTTCGCCACCCCGATCGACGCGGCCTACCTGACCTTTCTCGGCCCGCTGATCGGGTCGCTGATCCGGCCGGTCGGTGGGCACCTGGCCGACCGCCTCGGCGGCGCCAGGGTGACGTTCTGGAACTTCGTGGCGATGGCGGTCGGCGCCGGCACCGTCTGGTACGCCTCGGTGGAGCGTTCGCTGCCGCTCTACCTGGTCGGGTTCATGGCGCTGTTCGTCTTCTCCGGCATCGGCAACGGGTCGACGTACAAGATGATCCCGGCGATCTTCCGGGCCAAGGCCGCCGAGCAGGTGGCCGCCGGGGTCGACCCGGTCGCGGCGGAACGCCGGTCGATCCGGCTGGCCGGCGCGCTGATCGGCATCGCCGGTGCGGTCGGTGCCTTCGGCGGGGTCCTGGTCAACATCGCCTTCCGGCAGTCCTTCCTCACCTCCGGTACGGCTGACGCCGCGTACGTGGTGTTCATCGCCTTCTACGCGGTCTGTGTGGTGGTCACCTGGGGGGTGTACCGCCGCCCCGGCAGCCGCCTGCCGGGCGTCTGAGCACCGCCGGCCCGGCGCGGTCGGTCCGGCCGCCGGTGGGTGCCCTCGCGAGGGCACCCACCGGCGTTTTGACCGTTCGGCCGGGCACCGGGTATCGTTGCCTGCTGTTGTGCGACAGCCGAGGGGCGTCCCTCGCCAGGCTAGTCACCGTCCGCGGCAGGGCCCGCTGCGTGGTGGCATGCCAGCCGGGGTATGCTTGTCGTTCGCGTGCGCGTTCTCCAAGGTCGCCCGGTCATCGGGTCGCCCTACGGCCCGCGCGTTACCTGACGACCGACGCGCGACCCCAGACCGACGACGAGACAAGGTAGACCTGTGCGTACGTACAGCCCGAAGCCGGGTGAGATCGAGCGTCAGTGGCATGTGATCGACGCCTCTGATGTCGTGCTGGGCCGCCTGGCCACCCACGCCGCCACGTTGCTGCGCGGCAAGCACAAGCCCACGTTCGCGCCGCATGTCGACACCGGTGACTTCGTCATCGTCGTCAACGCCGGCAAGGTGGCGTTGACCGGCAACAAGCGGCACACCAAGGTGGCCTACCGGCACTCCGGTTACCCGGGTGGGCTCAAGCAGGTCCGCTACGACGAGCTGCTGGCCAAGCGCCCCGACCGGGCGATCGAGCTGGCTGTCAAGGGGATGCTCCCGCACAACAAGCTCGGCAACAAGCTGATCCGCAAGCTCAAGGTCTACGCGGGCGCCGAGCACCCGCACGGTGCGCAGCTGCCGGTGCCGTTCGAGATCAAGCAGATCGCGCAGTGAGCGCGGGCGAGGGAAACAGCATGACCGACACCACCGAGGCCGACCCGGTCGCCGTCGTCGAGACCGAGACCGAGATCGACGCTGCGGCTGACACCGGCACCGAGCAGGCCGTCGCCGACGAGGTGCCCGCCCCGGCCGCGGCGCCCGCCCCCGTGGCGCGCTCGCCGCGCGGCGAGCGCCCGATCCAGACCGTGGGCCGGCGCAAGCAGGCCATCGTCCGGGTCCGGATCATCCCCGGCTCCGGCAGGATCACCTGCAACGGCCGCGACTTCGAGGAGTACTTCCCGAGCAAGGTCCACCAGCAGCTGATCCGCGAGCCGCTGGCCACCGCCGAGAAGCCCGAGGCCTTCGATGTGATCGCCAACCTGCGCGGTGGCGGCATCACCGGGCAGGCCGGAGCACTGCGGCTCGGTATCGCCCGCGCGTTGTGCGTCAACGACCTCGACGACCGCCCGGCGCTGAAGAAGGCGGGCTTCCTCACCCGCGACGCCCGGGTCAAGGAGAGCAAGAAGTACGGCCTGAAGAAGGCCCGCAAGGCTCCGCAGTACTCGAAGCGTTAATCGATGTACGGCTGAACGGACGGCCGGGTTGCACCTTTCGGGGTGGTTCCCGGCCGTCCGTCGCTTTTTGGCTTAGTTGAGGGTTGTCTCCCGCCGATCGGCAGTATCTTCATCGCGGCGATGTCGGCGGGACCATCGGAAGGTGACAGGTATGGCGCGGCTGTTCGGCACCGACGGGGTACGCGGGCGGGCCAACGCAGACCTGACACCCGAGTTGGCGATGGCGGTCTCCGTCGCCGCCGCGCACCTCCTCGCCGGGCGGGACCCGGGTCATCAGCCGCTCGCCGTGGTCGGCCGGGATCCGAGAGCCAGCGGCGAGATGCTGGAAGCCGCCGTGGTCGCCGGGCTGACCAGCGCCGGCGCGAACGTGCTGCGGGTCGGCGTACTGCCGACCCCCGGCGTCGCGTTCCTGGTCGGTGAGACCAAGGCCGACTTCGGGGTGATGCTCTCCGCCTCGCACAACCCGATGCCGGACAACGGGATCAAACTCTTCGCCGCCGGCGGGCACAAACTGCCCGACGACATGGAGCTGAAAATCGAAGCCGCGGTCGGTTCGGCGGTCTCGGGCGATGGTTCCACCGACCGGCGGCGGCCCACCGGGGCCGGGATCGGCCGGGTGCACGACCTGCTCGACGGGGCCGAGCACTACATCGGCCACCTGGTCAGCGCGGTCGGTCATCGGCTCGACGGGTTGCGGGTCGTGGTCGACTGCGCCAACGGGGCGGCTGCCGAGATCGGGCCGATCGCCTACCGGGAAGCCGGTGCCGAGGTCATCGCGATCAACGCCGAGCCGAACGGGCTCAACATCAACGACGGCTGCGGTTCCAACCACCTCGACGTGGTCCGGGCCGCGGTCCGTGAGCACGGTGCCCACCTGGGCCTGGCCCACGACGGCGACGCCGACCGGTGCCTCGCGGTCACCGCCGACGGCGCCGACGTGGACGGCGACGAGATCATGGCGATTCTCGCGCTGGCCATGCGCGACGCCGGCACCCTCACCGCCGACACCCTGGTCGCCACCGTGATGAGCAACCTCGGCCTGCGCCTGGCGATGTCCCGGGAAGGCATCAAGCTGATCGAGACCAAGGTCGGCGACCGGTACGTGTTGGAGGAGCTGCGGGCCTCCGGGCTCGCCATCGGTGGCGAGCAGAGCGGTCACATCGTGCTGCCCGCCTACGCCACCACCGGCGACGGACTGCTCACCGGACTGCAGCTGATGTCCCGGATGGCGGCCACCGGGTCGTCGCTGGCCGAACTGGCCGCCACCGTCACCAAACTGCCCCAGGTGCTGATCAACGTGCCGGTCGGCGACCGGCACGCCGGTGCCGAGGCCCCGGCGGTACGGGCGGCGGCCCAGCAGGCCGAGGTGGAGCTCGGCGGCACCGGCCGGGTGCTGCTGCGCCCGTCGGGCACCGAGCCACTGGTCCGGGTGATGGTCGAAGCGGCGGCCGTCGCCACCGCCCAGGCGGTCGCCGAACGGATCGCCGACGCCGTGCGTGCCGCCAGCCCGGTGTCCTGACCGCCGGCGGGGTCACCGCCAGGGGGTCACTGGTGGCGCAGCGCGGCCATCCGGTTGGTCGCCTCGGTGAGGACCTCGGGCCGTTTGCAGAAGGCGAAGCGGACCAGCAGCCGGCCGGCGTCCGGGTCGTCGTAGAAGACCTGGGTCGGTACGGCGACCACACCGCAGCGTTCCGGTAGGGATCGGCAGAACTCGACCCCGTCGGTGCCGCCGAGCGCGCTGATGTCGGCGGTGGCGAAGTAGGTGCCTTCGGGCACCAGCACCCGGAACCCGGCGGCGGACAGCCCGCTCACCAGTAGGTCGCGTTGTGTCTGCATGCTTTCGCGCAACCCGATGTAGTAGCTGTCCGGCAGGTCCAGTGCCACCGCGACGGCCGGCTGCAGCGGAGCGCCGTTGACGTAGGTGAGGAACTGTTTGACCCGGGCGGTCGCGGCGACCAGCCCGGCCGGCCCGCTCGCCCAGCCGATCTTCCAGCCCGTACAGGAGAAGGTCTTGCCGGCCGACGAGATCCGCAGGGTCCGCTCCCGCATACCGGGCAGGGTCGCCAGTGGGATGTGTGGGGCGTCCGCGTCGGTGAACACCAGGTGCTCGTAGACCTCGTCGGTGACCGCCCAGACGTCGTGCTCGCGACAGAGCGCGGCGATGGCGGTCAACTCGGCGGGGGTGAAGACCTTGCCGGTCGGGTTGTGCGGCGAGTTGAGCAGCACCAGGCGGGTCCGTGGGCCGAACGCGGCGCGCAACGCCGCCGGGTCGAAGGTGTACCGGCCGTCGCCGTCCGGCCGGAGCGTGACCGGCCGGCGGACCGCTCCGGCGAGGGCGATCGACGCGGCGTACGAGTCGTAGTAGGGCTCGAAGCAGATCACCTCGTCGCCGGGTTCGCAGAGGGCGAGGATCGACGCGGCGATCGCCTCGGTCGCGCCAGCGGTGATCAGCACCTCCGAGTCGGGGTCGTAGTCCAGCCCCCAGAACCGTCGTTGGTGCCCGGCGACCGCGGTCCGCAGCGCGGGGATTCCGGGAGCGGGCGGGTACTGGTTGTGCCCGTTGCGTAACGCCTGGACGGCGGCGGTCAGCATCGCGGTGGGTCCATCGGTGTCCGGAAACCCCTGACCGAGGTTCACCGCGCCGGTCCGCACCGCAAGAGCGGACATCTCGGCGAATATCGTCGTGCCAAACGGGTGCATTCGATGGACCAGTGGGTCAACGGCGGCGGGGGCATCGGGGGAGGTGACCACATCGCCACTTTAAGCGCTGCATCGAAGTAAATGACGGCACCCGTGTTTTGTGAGCAATGCAGCTTATGGCTGGTTACTGCTCAGAGTTGCTGCGCGATTGCAGGCCTTATGCGCAGCACGGCTGCTCGATCATGGGTTACGCTACGGGTCATGTGTGGAATCGTGGGGTACGTCGGCGCGCGGCCGGCACTGGGCATCGTCCTGGACGGGCTGCGGCGGCTCGAATACCGGGGCTACGACTCGGCCGGGGTCGCCATCGTCTGCGGTGACGAACTGCGGACCGAGAAGCGGGCCGGCAAGCTGAGCAACCTGGAGAAGGCACTCGGCGACGAGCGGTTCGGCACGGCGGCCGCCAACGGCATCGACTCGGCGACCGGCTGCCCGACCCCGGTCGCCATCGGCGACGGCACCGCCGGCATCGGCCACACCCGGTGGGCCACCCACGGCGGCCCGACCGACCGCAACGCCCACCCCCACCTGTCCCGCGACGGGCGGGTCGCCGTGATCCACAACGGGATCATCGAGAACTTCGCCAAGCTGGTCGTGGAGCTCGAAGCCGACGGTGTCGAGTTCGTCAGTGACACCGACACCGAATGCGCCGCCCATCTGCTCTCCGCCGCCCTGGCCGACCTGCGGGCTGCCGGCGAGCCGGACGGACCCCGGCTGCTCGCCGCCGCCATGCGTCGGGTCTGCCAGCGGCTCGAAGGCGCCTTCACCCTGCTGGCCGTCGACGCCGACATCCCCGACGCGGTCGTCGGCGCGCGGCGCAACTCGCCGCTGGTGGTCGGCCGCGGCCCGGGCGAGCACTACCTGGCCAGCGACGTCTCCGCGTTCATCGAACACACCCGCGACGCCGTCGAGCTCGGTCAGGACCAGGTCGTCCTGATCACCGCGGACAGCATCGAGATCACCGACTTCGACGGTGCCCCGGCGCTGGGCCGGGACTTCCACATCGACTGGGACGCCTCCGCCGCCGAGAAGGGCGGCTACGACTACTTCATGCTCAAGGAGATCGCCGAGCAGCCACAGGCCGTCGCCGATACGCTGCTCGGCCGGCTCACCGAATCCGGCGAGATCATGCTGGACGAGGTCCGGCTCACCGATCAGGACCTGCGTGACGTCGACAAGATCTTCATCGTCGCCTGCGGTACGGCGTACCACTCCGGAATGATCGCCAAGTACGCCATCGAGCACTGGACCCGGATTCCGTGCGAGGTGGAGCTGGCCAGCGAGTTCCGCTACCGCGACCCGGTGCTGGACCGGTCCACACTGGTGGTGGCGATCTCCCAGTCCGGCGAGACGATGGACACCCTGATGGCCCTGCGGCACGCCAAGGAGCAGAAGGCCCGGGTGCTGGCGATCTGCAACACCAACGGCTCGACCATCCCGCGTGAGTCCGACGCGGTGCTCTACACCCACGGCGGCCCGGAGATCGCGGTCGCCTCCACCAAGGCGTTCCTCACCATGGTGGTCGCCTGCTACCTGATCGGTCTGCACCTGGCCCAGGTGCGCGGCATCAAGTACGCCGACGAGGTCGAAGCGGTGGTCAGCCAGCTGCAGGAGATCCCGGACAAGCTGCGCCAGCTGCTCGCCTCGATGGAGCCGGTCCGCCAGCTCGCCCGGGACCTGTCCACCGCCAACCAGGTGCTGTTCATCGGCCGCCATGTCGGCTACCCGGTAGCTCTCGAAGGCGCGCTCAAGCTCAAGGAGCTCGCCTACATGCACGCCGAAGGCTTCGCCGCCGGCGAGCTCAAGCACGGCCCGATCGCCCTGATCGACCAGGGCACCCCGGTGGTCTGCGTGGTGCCGTCGCCGGCCGGCCGCGGCATGCTGCACGACAAGATCGTGTCGAACATCCAGGAGGTACGGGCCCGAGGTGCGCGTACCGTGGTGATCGCCGAGGAGGGCGACACCGCCGTGGTGCCCTACGCCGACGACCTGATCTACGTGCCCTGCACCCCGACCCTGCTCGCGCCGTTGCTGACCACCGTGCCGCTGCAGGTGCTCGCCTGCGAGATCGCCGCTGCCCGCGGGCACGACGTCGACCAGCCCCGGAACCTGGCGAAGTCGGTCACCGTCGAGTGACCACCTCGCGGTGGTGGTCGTCGCCGAGCACGATGCGCGCCATCGAATCCAACGCCGGATTGTCCTGCGCCCAGTAGCCGAGGTGCCCGGCTGGATCACCGGAGAAGACCCGGGCGCCGAAACCGGCGGCGCTCGGGTCCTGGCCGTGCCACAGCCGGTCACCCGGCCACAGCTGTGGCCAGGTGGCGTGCCGGATCACGTCGTTGTCGGCGGTGCTCGCCCACACCTGGTCGGCCGGCACCGCCAACTCGTCCACATGATCCACCCCGACCCCGGGTGAGCCGACGAAGACGATGCTCTCCGCCGCCAGCCCCGCGTCCCGGGCGGCGGTGCCCACCACCAGCGACCCGTAGCTGTGCCCGAGGACGGTCAGACCGGCCGACCCGCCGTCGCGGTTGACCCCCAGACCGTCCTGGAACCGGCGCAGATCGGCGGCCCCGGCCCGCGCCGGGGCGGCGCTGGCCGCCTCGTCGACGAACGCCGGCGCCGGGTAGTCCAACCACAACACGGCGGCGGTCGACTCCTGCGGAGCCAACTGCTGGCAGCGCAGCAGCACCTGCTCGGTGCGGACCAACTCGCCGCCGACCCGGTCGAGACCGCTGCCCATCCCCGGCACGTGGGTCAGCACGTTGTCGGCGGAGTCAGGGTCGCCCAGCGCCAGGATCAGCCGACCGGTGGAACCGGCCCCGGACCCAGGGTGGCCCGGCGGGTCGCCGGCACCACCATCGACGGCCAGCAGGTACGCCCGAGGGCCGGCCGGGGACGCGAGCCGGTCGGCGACCGTGTCCAACCCGGCGATCAGCCGGTCCAGCCGGCGCAACCGCGGCACCGCCGTCGGGTCGGCGCTGTCGAGCAGCGCTGCCCGCTGCGCCAGCAGCGCCGAACGCTGCCGACCCGACAGCAGCCGGTTCGCCTGATCGCGCACCGCCGCCGGCAACCCGTCGAGCCGGCCCAGCCAGGCCGCATCATGGCGGACCAGCCACCGCCGCTGGGCATCGTCCAGACCGGCCCACCAGGCCCGCACCCGCGCCGGGCCGGCCTGCGGCGGCGGTCGACCGGCCGATGGTCGGGCCGGCCAGCCCTGACTGGCCGCGGTGGCTGCCGCGTCGAGTCGACGGGCCGCGTCGGCGTCCGCCGTGGCGGCCAGGGCGAGCGCCTGCCCGATGCCGTCGGCGACCTGCCGCGCACCGGCCAGCGACGGGCCGTCCGGCCGGGTGACCAGTGGGTCGACCGTGACCCGGCCGTCCCGATCGATCGACAGGCCGAGCCGACCGGCCGTGGCGACCCAGTCGGCGAGCACCGCCTTGGCCCGGGCCAGCCGTTCGGCGTACCCGCTGAGGATCTGGTCGACGTCGCACAGCGCCGGGCCGACGGCGTCGAGCTGGTCACGCAGGTTGGCCAACCGCCCGTCGGCGGCAGACGCGGCCACGCCGGCCCAGTCGTGGCGCAGCCGACCCGCCGCCCCGGTCACCTCGGCGGCCCGGCGCTCGACCACCGGCTGGTGCCGCCGCCAGGCGTCCGCCGCCGCCCGCCAGGCCGCCGGGTCGGCCCGCCACAACTGCTGGTAGGTGATCATCTGGTCAGCCGGTGGGCCGCCCGCCCGTCGGCCGCGTCGTAGGTGTCGGCGGCCCGGACCAGGCCCTGGCCGGTGGTCGCCGCCTCGGCACCGAGGCCGGTCAACTGCCGGTGGGTCGCCGCCGCCACCTCGGCCAACAGCTCGGCCGCCGCCCACCCTGGCGCGGCCACGGTGAACGCCGGCTGGCCGGCCAGCCCGTGCCCCAGCCGTTGGCCCAACCCGGCCAGCCGGCCGGCGGCCTCGCGCAGCGCCGCCGGCCGCACCGAGAACTCCCGCATGCCCGTCTCCCGTCGGTCGTCGCCGGCCGGATCCTCGCCCGCCGGGTCGTCGCACCCGGCGAGTCGGTCGCACCCGGCCGGTCGTGGCGTTCACGGTATTGCTCAGTGCCCGCGCCGACGGCACCCTGTGGACAACGCCCCGCCGGTAGGGTGGCCGGGTGATCGTGGCGGTCGGACAGACGTGGTGTTGGTGGAGCGGTCCGCCGCGGCACCTGTCGTCCCACGACGGTGGCATCGCCTCGCGATGGTCGCCGCCGAGCGCAGAGAGAAAGGTGTCGACGTGATCGGCGTCTGGCGGGTGTCCGAGGTGCGTAGTGCCGAGCAGGCCCTGATGGCGACACTGCCGCCCGGCACCCTGATGCACCGGGCTGCCGCCGGCCTGGCCCGCCGGTGCGCGCTGCTGCTCGCCGATCGGGGCGGCGTGTACGGTGCCGAGGTCCTGCTGCTGGTCGGCTCGGGCGACAACGGCGGGGACGCGCTGTACGCCGGCGCGCTGCTGGCCCGGCGTGGCGCCCGGGTCACGGCCTGGCTGCTGGCACCCGAGCGGACCCACACCGGCGGGCTCGCCGCGCTACGGGCCGCCGGCGGGCTGACCACCGACGGCGGTGCCGGGCGCGCCGGCCGCGGGCGGCACGCGGACCTGGTGGTCGACGGGATCGTCGGGATCGGCGGCACCGGCGGATTGCGCCAGCCGGCGGCCGACGCGGTCGCCCGGGCGACCGGGGCGACCTCGCCACGCGGCGGCCGACCGGTGGTCGTCGCCGTCGACGTGCCCAGCGGCGTATCGGTCGACACCGGCGGACTGCCGGCCGGCAACGGAGCTGCGGTGTCCGGCGCGCCGGACGGCGCACCGGACACGGTGCGGGCCGACGTCACCGTCACCTTCGGCTGTCTGAAGCCGGCCCTGGCCGTCGGGGCGGCGGCGGCCAACGCCGGCCACGTGGAGCTGGTGGACATCGGCCTGACGCCGTGGCTGCGCACCGCGCCCGCGTTCGAGGTGCCGAGCCGGGCCGACGTGGCGGCCTGGTGGCCCCGGCTGCTGCCGGCGGCGGAGAAGTACACCCGGGGCGTGGTCGGGGTGGCGACCGGTTCGGCGGCGTACCCCGGTGCGGCGGTGCTCTCCGTCGGCGGGGCCGTCGCCGGGCCGACCGGGCTGATCCGATACGCCGGCGCCGCCGCCGACCAGGTACTGGACAAGCATCCCTCGGTCATCGCAACCGGGCGGGTCGCCGACGCCGGCCGGGTGCAGGCCTGGGTCTGCGGATCCGGCCTGGGCGGCGGCGAGACCGCGGCCGCCGAGTTGCGTGCGGTGCTGGCCGCCCCGGTGCCGGTGGTGCTGGACGCCGACGCGTTGACGATGCTGGTCGACGGCACCTGGTCGGAGCAGTTGCGTGGTCGCCGGGCACCCACGGTGATCACCCCGCACGACCGGGAGTTCGCCCGGCTCGCCGGCGCGCCCGGCGACGACCGGGTCGGGGCCGCGCTGCGGCTGGCCGCCTGGATGCGGGCCACCGTGCTGCTCAAGGGTGACCGTACGGTGGTCGCCACCCCGGACGGCCGGGCGTACGTGAACCCGACCGGTTCCCCGGCGTTGGCCACCGGGGGCACCGGTGACGTGCTGGCCGGACTGCTCGGGTCGTTGCTCGCCGCCGGGCTGGCACCGGAGCGCGCGGCGCTGGCCGCCGCGTACACGCACGGGCTGGCCGGTCGGGCCGCCGCGCGGGGCGGGCCGGTGACCGCGGTCGAGGTGGCTGACGCGTTGCGGCCGACCGTGGCAGACCTGACCAGCGCGGAACCTGCCCGATCGGGTGACTGATCAGTAGTCTGGACGGCATGTGGCAGGCGGAGGTGTGCGTCGACCTGGACGCGATCCGGGAGAATGTGGCCCGGCTGCGGGCCGGCACCAGCGCCGAGTTGATGGCGGTGGTCAAGGCCGACGGGTACGGCCACGGCATGGTCCCGGCGGCCCGGGCGGCCCTCGACGCCGGGGCGGCCTGGCTGGGCGTCTGCACCCTCGGCGAAGCGCTGGAGCTGCGCCAGGCCGGGCTGACCGTACCCGTGCTGGCCTGGCTGCTCGCCCCGGGGCTGTCGTTGCACGACGCGGTGACCGCCGAGGTCGACCTCGGCGTCGGCAGCCGGGAGCTGCTGGCCGAGGCGGTCGCCGCGGCCCGGGCGGCCGGCCGGCCGGCCCGGCTGCACCTCAAGATCGATACCGGGCTGGCCCGGGGCGGTGCCACCGGTGACGACTGGCCCGATCTGGTCGAAGCCGCCGCGAAGGCCCAGTCCGACGGCACCGTCGAGGTGGTCGGGATCTGGAGCCACTTCGCGGTCGCCGACGCGCCCCGGCACCCCATCAACGACCAGCAGCTGGCCGCGTACCAGGACGGATTGGCGGTCGCCGAACGTTTCGGGGTGCGACCCCACTACCGGCACCTGGCCAACTCGGCGGCCACCCTGACCCGACCGGACACCCACTTCGACCTGGTCCGGGCCGGCATCGCCTGCTACGGGCTGACCCCGGTGCCGGGCGAGGACTTCGGCCTGCGGCCGGCGATGACCGTCCGGGCCCGGGTGATGCTGGCCAAGCGGGTCCCCGCCGGGCAGGGCGTGTCGTACGGCCACACCTACCACACCGAGCGGGACGCCACCGTGGCCGTGCTGCCGCTCGGCTACGCCGACGGCGTCCCCCGGCACGCCTCCGGCTGCGGCCCGGTGCAGCTCGCCGGCCGGGTACGCCGGATCGCCGGCCGGGTCTGCATGGACCAGATCATGCTCGACTGCGGCGGCGACGACATCGCCGCCGGCGACGTGGCGACCCTGTTCGGCGACGGCCGGGGTGGCGAGCCGACCGCCGACGACTGGGCCGCCGCCGTGGACACCATCAACTACGAGATCGTCACCCGGTTCGGCAGCCGCCGGGTGCCCCGCGTCTACCAGGGCTCCCGCCGATGAGCAGCCAGCGAGCCGGGGTGCAGAAGGTCGCCCGTACCGCCGGGATCGTCGGTGCGGTCCTCGGCGTCGCCGCCGCCGGGGTGACCGCGACGGTCGCCGCGGAACGGGCCCTGGTCCGCCGGCTCAAACGCGACACCAGTGACCCGTACGTCGACGAACCCTTCGGTGAGCTGCCCTACGACGAGACCCGGGTGGTCACCGCCTCGGACGGCACCGACGTGTACGTGGAGATGGTCGAGCCGGCCGACGACGCCCCCGATCGACCCACCATCGTCTTCGTCCACGGCTACTGCCTGGACATGGGGACCTTCCACTTCCAACGCCGCGAGCTGACGCTGGGCGGCGACTACCGGCTGGTCTGCTACGACCAGCCGGGCCACGGCCGATCCGGTCGGCTGGAGTCCGGCGACTACGAGATCGCGGCGCTGGCCGACACGTTGCGGGCGGTGATCGAGCAGTGTGTCCCCGACGGGCAGCTGGTGCTGGTCGGGCACTCGATGGGCGGCATGACCATCATGGCGCTCGCCGAGCGCTACCCGGAGATGTTCGACGACCGGGTGGCCGGCACCGTGCTGATGGCCACCTCCGGTGGTCTGGTCGACGAGGCCCGCCTCGGCGTGCCGGCGATCCTGAGCCGGGCCGGCTCGCCACTGCTGATGCTGGTCAACAACGCGACCCGGCTGACCGGGGGAGTGATCGACCGGACCCGGCTGGCCGCCTCCGACCTGGCCTGGCTGCTGACCCGTCGGTACGGCTTCGGCACCGACCGGCCGAGCCCGACACTGGTCAGCTACGTGGAGCGGATGAACTCGCGCACCTCCGCCGAGACGATCACCCGGTACGCCCGTACGCTGCTGACCCACTCGCGCTACCCGGCACTGGCGGTGCTGGCGCCCAACCCGACCCTGGTCATCGTCGGAGACAAGGACATGATCACCCCGGTGACGCACTCCGAGGAGATCGTGCGCTGGCTGCCGGAGGCCGACTACGTCCGGATCACCGACGGCGGTCACGTGGTGATGCTCGAACACGCCGACGAGGTGAACGCCGCGTTGTCCGCGTTCCTTGCGAAGATCCAGTTATGACGGTGCGGGTACTTCTTGCCGAGCTGGCCGACACCCACGAGTTCGGCCGCCGGCTCGGTCGACTGCTGCGCCGAGGGGACCTGGTGGTGCTGACCGGTCCGCTCGGCGCCGGCAAGACCGCGCTGGTGCAGGGAATCGGCACCGGCCTGGGGGTACGCGGCAGCGTGACCTCGCCGACCTTCGTGATCGCCCGGGTGCATCCGCCGGACCCGGACCGAGGTGGGGCACTCACCCTGGTGCACGCCGACGCGTACCGGCTCGGCGACGCGGCCGACCCACGGGCCGAGATCGACGACCTCGACCTGGACGCCGACGTGGACGAGGCCGTCACCGTCGTCGAATGGGGCGAGGGGATGGTCGAGCAGCTCACCGACGCGTACCTGCAGGTCCGGCTGCACCGGGCCGACGACGACTCCCGGACGGCGGAGCTGACCGGGGTGGGGGCAGACTGGGCGGCACGACTCGCCACCCTGGACACTCCCCGAAAGGCGTACCCCTGATGCTCGATCTGCTGGCCATGCTGCCGTCCGCCTGGGCGGGCGCGCTCGCCCCGCATCTGGACCCGGCCCGCACCGCCGCGCTCGGTACCTTCGCCGCGCAGGAGTACGCCACCGAGACGGTCTTTCCACCACAGGAGGATCTGTTCACCGCGTACCGGCTCTGCCCGCCGCAGCAGTGCCGGGTACTCATTCTCGGTCAGGACCCGTACCACCGGGTCGGGCAGGCACACGGGCTGAGCTTCAGCGTCCGTGACGGCGTCGGCGTCCCACCGTCGTTGCGTAACGTGTTCAAGGAGTTGGGCACTGACGTCGGCGTGCCGATGCCGCGCAGCGGGGATCTGACCGGCTGGGCCGCCCAGGGTGTCCTGCTGCTCAACGCGGTGCTCACTGTCCGGCAGGGCAAGCCCGGCTCGCACGCGGGCAAGGGCTGGGAGGAGTTCACCGACGCCACGATCAAGGCGCTCGACGCCGGGGACCAGCGGATCGTGTTCCTGCTCTGGGGCGGCTACGCCCGCAAGAAGCGGGATCTGGTCACCAACCCCGGCCACGTCGTGCTGGAGGCGGGCCACCCCAGCCCGATGAACCCGCGTGGCTTCCTCGGCAGTCGCCCGTTCAGCGCCACCGACAAGGCGCTCGCCGACGCAGGTCTGCCCGGCATCGACTGGAGCCGCACCGGCGGCGCCGGTCAGCCCGCTCCCGGCTGACCGGCACTGAGCTCGCGGTAGCGGTGCAGCAGCCCGGCGGTGCCCGGGTCGACGATCTCCAACTCGGCCAACGGCACGACCCGGTAGTGCTGCTCGCCGTGGCGTACCTCGATCGACCGGGGCAGTTCGTCACACATCCGGGCGTGTATCTCGCCGGCCACCGTCTGCCAGCGGTGCGGGTACGGCTCGCGCGGGTCGACCGGGATGTGCCGGTACTCCTGCCACCGGTCCATCCAGCGCCTGGCGTACTTGCGGGTCAGCCAGTCATCGATCGCATCCGCCTCGGACCAGAGTAGCGCCACGTGCACGCCCGGCGCCGGTAGCGGCGCTCCTTGCAGCAACGCGGCGGTCGGCCCGTCGAAAACGTGGCTGATCCCGTCGACGTGGCGGCGAAACTGGCCGATGTCGGTCGTCACGAGCTGTTCGGCGAACGGCCGGGTGGCGAGTTCGGCGATCCGCCGGTCGACGTGCGCGTCGAGGTCCTCCACACCGAGCGTGAGCTGCCGGCCCATCGCCGCGAACAACCGCTCCACCAGCGCCAGGTCCGGGGTCTGGGCACCCTGCTCGATCCGTGCGACAGTGGCCTGTCCGACGCCGGCCCGGCTGGCCACCGTCCGCTGGGTCAGCAGCCGTGCCTGCCGTTCCCGACGCAGCGTGGCACCGAGCACGGTGGCCAGCCGTCCCACAGTCATCGAAGAATGATCCCGGCTCGCGATTCTGCGTGTCCACCCCGGGTCGTGTGGATTCGATGTCGGCTGTCGGACATGCCGCTGCCGGTGTGGGGCCCGTAGCTCTGCCGGTCTAGGCCCTAGAAGCTCCAGATCCCGCCCTGGAGCGGCAGTTCTGTTTTGGTCTGATCCCGTTAGGGGATTTTGATCCCGTAGGGGGATCAGACCAAAACAGAGTTACTACCGGGCCAGGGGCAGAGACGACGCGCCGGGCGCAGGGTGGGCCGGGCCGGTCAAGTCGATCAGCTGTGTGGTCCGACCGGCGCGACGGCCAAATCGGGTGTCCGGTTAGTGTGCTTACCGTGCTGGTACTGGTGCTGGATTCGTCGACGCCCGCGGTAACCGCCGCACTTGCCGAGGTCACCGACGGCGTACGGCTGCTGGCCAGCCGGTGCACGGTCGACGCGCGGGCGCACGGCGAGCTGCTCTCCCCGCAGATCGTCGCGTGCCTGGCCGAGGCCGACGTGGTGCCGAGTGACCTGGCCGCGGTCGTCGCCGGGCTCGGGCCTGGGCCGTTCACCGGGCTGCGGGTCGGCCTGGTCACCGCCGCCAGCCTGGCGCACGCCCTGGACGTTCCCGCGTACGGGGTCAACTCCCTCGACGGGCTCGGTCTGGCCGCGTCCGGCGGCACTCGGCCGGTGCTGGCCGCGACGGACGCCCGGCGGCGGGAGATCTACTGGGCGGTGTACGCCGCCGACGGGTCTCGGGTCACCGAGCCGGCGGTCGCCACGCCGGCCGTGGTGGCCGACGCCCTTGCCGGACTCGGCGTCACCGAGGCGGTCGGCGACGGGGCGCTGCGCTACGCCGACGTACTCGGGGTGCCGGTGCGTCCCGAACCGCGTTACCCGGACGCCCTGCGGATGGCCGAGCTCGCCGCCGCCCGGATCCGGTGCGGTGCCCCCGGCGAGCCGCTCACCCCGTGCTACCTGCGCCGCCCGGACGCCGTGGCGGCCACCGCCCGCAAACCGGTGCTGCGGTGAGGATCGTCCGGTTCCGGTGGTGGCACATCGAGCAGGTGCTGCCGATCGAAGCGGACCTGTTCGGCGCCGAGCGGTGGTCCGCCGAGATGTTCTGGAACGAACTCGCCAACGGCCACCACTACCTGGCCGCCGTCGACGACACCGAGCCGGCCGACGACACCGAGCAGGTCGTCGGGTACGCCGGGCTGGCGCTGTCCGGCGATCCGGCGGCACCGGACGAGGCATGGGTGCAGAACATCGCGGTACGCCGGGACAGCCAACGGCTCGGCCTGGGACGCACCCTGCTGACCGCCCTGCTGGCCGAGGCCGCCCGGCGCGGCGCGGCGAAGACGCTACTCGAAGTCGCGGTGGACAACGCCCCCGCGCAGCGGCTGTACGCGGCGTACGGATTCGAGCCGGTGGCCGTGCGCCGTGGCTACTACCAACCCAGCAACACCGACGCTCTGGTGATGATGCGAGATGGCTGACGAACCCCTGGTCCTCGGGATCGAGACCTCCTGCGACGAGACCGGAGTCGGCATCGTGCGGGGGCACACCCTGCTCGCCGACGCGCTCGCCTCCAGCGTCGCCGAACATGCCCGGTTCGGCGGCGTGGTGCCCGAGGTGGCCAGCCGCGCCCACCTGGAGGCGATCGTGCCCACCATGCGGCGGGCCCTGGACACCGCAGGGGTCACGCTCGCCGACATCGACGCGATCGCGGTCACCGCCGGGCCGGGCCTGGCCGGGGCGCTGCTGGTCGGCGTCGCGGCGGCCAAGGGCTACGCGATCGCCACCGACAAGCCGGTGTACGGGGTCAACCATCTCGCCGCACACGTGGCGGTGGACACCCTGGAACACGGGCCGCTGCCGGAGCCGGCGATCGCGCTGCTGGTCTCCGGCGGACACTCGTCGCTGCTGCTGGTCGACGACCTGACCGCCGGGGTGACTCCGCTGGGCGCCACCATCGACGACGCCGCCGGGGAAGCGTTCGACAAGGTGGCCCGGCTGCTCGGGCTGCCGTTTCCCGGTGGGCCGCCGATCGACCGGTCGGCCCGCGACGGCGACCCGGCCGCCATCGCCTTTCCACGTGGGTTGACCGCCCCGAAGGACCTTGCCGGGCACCGGTTCGACTTCTCCTTCTCCGGGCTCAAGACGGCGGTGGCCCGGTGGGTCGAGGCCCGCGAGCGGGCCGGTGAACCGGTCCCGGTCGCCGACGTGGCCGCCTCCTTCCAGGAGGCCGTCTGCGACGTGCTGACCGCCAAGGCGATCGACGCCTGCCGGGACCGGGGCATCGACACGTTGGTGATCGGCGGCGGGGTGGCGGCCAACTCGCGGCTACGGGCCATGGCGGAGCAGCGGTGCGAACGGTACGGGATCCGGGTCCGGGTGCCGCGACCGAAACTCTGCACCGACAACGGGGCGATGGTCGCCGCGCTCGGCTCGCATCTGGTGGCCGCCGGGGTGCCGGCCAGCCGGCTCGACCTGCCGGCCGACTCCGCGCTGCCGCTGACCACGGTGAGCGTGTAATGTCCGGCGACGTGATCGTGCGGATGTGGGAGGTCAAGGCCGAGCCGTTGCGCCTGCCGGAGCTGGTTGCCTGGGTCTGCGACACCGCGTTGCCGGAGATCGAGCACAGCCCGCTGCACCTGGCCAGTGAGGTCTTCTCGTCGGCCGACGACCGGATGGTGGTCGTCTCCAAGTGGCGTAGCAGCCCGCTGTCCTTGCCGGATCCGCCGTTGCGGCTGGTCACCCGAGCGCCGCACAGTTGGGACTTCACCCAGGTCGACCGCTGAGGTAAATCGGTGGCTCGACCTCGGCCGCTGCCCGTACGGTCGCAGCGTGATGCGGTCGCTACCCGTCGCCGATCCAGGCGTTGCCGACCACCGGTCAGCCGCACGTCTGCTGCGCTGGCTCGCCGGTCGCGTCCGGCCGTCCCTGGCCGCCAGCGCCGTGCTCTGTGTGATCTGGACGGTGAGTCAGTCGCTGATGCCGGCGGTGGTCGGCCGGGCGGTGGACGCGGGCCTGACCACCCGCGACACCGATGCGTTGCTGGCCTGGGGAGCGGCGCTGCTCGGCCTGGGTCTGGTCCAGGCCGCCGCCGGGGTCGCCGCGCACCGGTTCGCGGTCTTCACCTGGCTGGCCACCGCGTACCGGACCGTTCAGCTGACCGTACGCCACGCCAGCCAGCTCGGCGCGACGCTGCCGAGACGGCTCGCCGCCGGTGAGGTGGTGAGCATCGGCACCTCCGACATCAGCCAACTCGGCAGCGCGATGGAGATCGTGGCACGGGCGGCCGGGTCGGTCGCCGCGATCGTCGTCATCACCGCGGTCCTGCTCGCCACCTCCGTCCCGCTCGGACTGGTGATCGTGGTCGGGGTGCCGGTGCTGATGGCGGTCATCGGCGTCGGGATCCGACCGTTGCACCGCCACCAGCAGATCTACCGTGACCAGCAGGCCACCCTGGCGACCCTGGCCAGCGACATCGTCACCGGGCTGCGGATCGTCCGGGGCGTCGGCGGCGAGCCGGTGTTCGCCGACCGTTACCGCGCCCAGTCGCAGGAGCTGCGGCGGCGTGGGATGCGACTTGCCAGTGTGGAATCCCTGCTGGAGGCCGCCCAGGTGCTGCTTCCCGGTCTGTTCCTGGTGCTGGTGACCTGGATCGGTGCCCGGCTCGCCGTCGCCGGGGAGCTCACCGTCGGACAACTCGTCGCCTGCTACGGCTACACCGCCTTCCTGGTCGGTCCGATGCGGACGCTGACCGAGTTCGTCCACACCACGACCCGGGGCCACGTCGCCGCCCGCCGGGTCGCCGGCCTGCTCGCCATCGAACCCGAGTTGGCCGATCCGCCGCGGCCCCGGCGGGTGCCGCCGGCCGATGGGGATCTGGTCGACGTACCGTCCGGGCTGCGGGTCGCGGCGGGGCGGCTGACCGCTGTCGCGGCCACCGCACCCGAGGACGTGGTCGCGCTCGCCGACCGGCTGGGCCGCTACCGGGACGCCGAGGTGACGCTGGCCGGCGTACCGCTGCGGGAGCTGGCACTGGCCACGGTCCGGCAGCGGATCCTGGTGGCCGACAACGACGCGTGGCTGTTCGCCGGCCGGCTGCGCGACGAGCTCGACGGCGACGCGCAGCTGCCCGACGACGCCCTGCGGTCCGTGCTCAACGTGGCCAGCGCCGCCGACATCGTCGCCGCGCTGCCCGCCGGGCTCGACGCCGTCGTGGCCGAACGCGGCCGGGAGTTCTCCGGCGGCCAGCAGCAGCGGTTGCGGCTGGCCCGGGCGTTGCTGGCCGACCCGCCGATCCTGATCCTGGTCGAGCCGACCAGCGCGGTCGACGCGCACACCGAGGCCCGGATCGCGGACCGGCTGCGGGCGGCCCGGTCCGGGCGGACCACGGTGGTCTGTACCACCAGTCCGCTGCTGCTCGAACACGCCGACCGGGTGGTGCTGCTGCACGACGGCAAGGTGCTGGCCGAGGGCGGCCATGCCGAGCTGCTCCGCACCGAGCCCCGCTACGCCGCCCTGGTCACCCGTACCGAGGTGGCGTCGTGACCGCGCTGCCGGTCGCCGGCCGGGCCGAGGTCCGCCGGTACGCCCGCCTCCTGGTCCGGCGGCATCCCCGGCTGCTGGTCGGCGCACTCGTCCTGCACGCGGGTGCCGCCGTCGCCGGGCTCGCCGCACCACGCCTGCTCGGTGGCCTGATCGAAGCCCTGACCACCGGTGCGGTGGCCGCCACCGTCGACCGGACCGCGCTGGCGATCGCCGGGTTCCTGATCGGCCAGGCGGTGCTGGCCCGCTACGCGCACGTCGCGTCGGCGCGGCTCGGGGAGCAGGTGCTGGCCGGCCTGCGGGAAGAGTTCGTCGACCGGGTGCTGGCCGTCCCACTGTCCACGATAGAGCGAAGTGGCACCGGTGACCTGCTCACCCGGACCTCGCGTGACGTGGCGGTGCTGTCCAAGTCGGTCCGGTTCGCGGTGCCGGAGACGTTGATCGCGCTCAGCACCGCGATCTTCATCTTCGGGGCGTTGCTGCTGGTCGGGCCGCTGCTGGCGTTGCCCTGCCTGATCGTGGTGCCGCTGCTGTGGGCCGGCACCCGGTGGTACCTGCGCCGGGCGCCCGACGGCTACCTGGCCGAGAACGCCGCGTACTCGCAGATCACCGACGGACTCAGCGAGACCGTCGAGGGTGCCCGGACGGTGGAGGCGCTGCGCCGGCAGCGGCAGCGGCGGCGACGGACCGACACCGACATCGGTCGGCAGTACGCGGCCGAGCGCTACACGTTGTGGCTGCGTACCGTCTGGTTCCCGATCATCGAGATCGGCTACGTGGTGCCGGTGGTGGCGACCCTCGTCATCGGTGGCTGGTTCTACCTGCAGGGCTGGGTCGGCCTCGGTCAGGTGACCGCCGCCATCCTCTACGTGCAGCTGCTGGCCGACCCACTGGACCGGCTGCTCAACTGGCTGGACGAGCTGCAGCTCGGTGCCGCCTCGCTGGCCCGGATTCTCGGGGTCGCCGACGCCGGCCCGGGTGTCGGTGCCGCCGCGGACCGGGCCGCCGCGACCCCGGCACCCCGCCGCTCGGCACGGGATCCGCAGCCGACCGCCGAGCCGGTGGCCGCCCGTGACGTCAGGTTCAGCTACGTCGACGGGCACGAGGTGCTGCGCGGCGTCACGTTGGTGCCGCGACCTGGGGAGCGGATCGCCATCGTCGGGCCGTCCGGTGCCGGCAAATCGACCCTTGGCCGGCTGCTCGCCGGCGTACTGCAGCCCGGCACCGGCACGGTGACCGCCGGCGGCGTAGCCCTGGCCGACCTGCGCCCGGACGAGCTGCGCGCCCGGGTCGCCCTGGTCACCCAGGAGCATCACGTCTTCATCGGTACGGTCCGCGACAACATCGCCATGGTCCGTCCGGGCGCGACCGACGCCGAGGTACGCGAGGCGCTGGCTGCGGTCGACGCCCTGGACTGGGTGGCCGGGTTACCGGCCGGGGAGGCCACGGTGATCGGTGCCGGCGGGCATCCGCTGGGACCGGACCAGGCGCAGCAGCTGGCCCTGGCCCGGCTGGTGCTCGCCGATCCGCAGACCCTGGTGCTGGACGAGGCGACGTCGCTGATCGACCCGCGCGCCGCCCGGCGGATGGAACGCTCCCTCGCGGCGGTGCTGCACGGCCGTACGGTGATCGCGATCGCGCACCGGCTCTTCTCCGCCCACGACGCCGACCGGATCGCGGTCGTCGACGACGGCCTGATCATCGAGTTCGGTACGCACGACGAACTGGTCGCCGCCGACGGCTCGTACGCCGCACTGTGGCGGGCCTGGCAGGGGCACGCCGAGCCGGTCCGGACCGCCTAGGCGGTGGTGGCGTCGAGCGGGTCGGCGAGCAGTTGCTCGAAGGCGAGTTCGGCGGCCCCGATCAGCGGGGCGTCGTCACCGAGTTTCGGGGTACGCAGCCGGACATGCTCCCGGCAGGCCGGCAACGCGATCGAGTTGAGCCGACTGCGCACGTGTGCCGCCGCCGCCAGGTAGACGTCACGCAGCGTACCGCCGAAGACCACCGTCTCCGGATTGAAGATGTTCACCAGGTTGGCCACCCCGAAGCCGAGCCAGTCGCCGACCTGGCGGATGGCCGCCTGGGCCAGCCCGTCGCCCCGGTCGGCGGCGTCGACGACGGCGAGCACCGCTTCCCGGCCGACCGCCCCGCTGCGGCCGGCCGCCTGGATCAGGGCGTGTTCGCCGATCTCGGTCTCCCAGCAGCCCCGGGATCCGCACAGGCAGGGTCGGCCGCCGGGGTGCACCACCATGTGGCCGACCTCGCCGCCGTACCCGCCGTGGCCGGTGACCCGCCGGCCGCCGACGATGATTCCGGCACCGACGCCGACGTCGCCGTACAGGTAGATGACGTGGTCGCAGCCGACCGCCGCGCCCCGGGTGTGTTCGGCGAGCGCGCACAGTTCGGAGACGTTGCCGACCAGGACGCCCCGGTCGTCGCCGAGCGCCTCGGCCAGCGCGGTGCCGAGCGGCTCGTCCACCCAGCCCATGGTCGGCCCGAGCCGGACCATCCCGTCGTCGCGGCGGACCATGCCGCTGACCGCCACGCCGCTGCCGACACAGACCGATCCGGGGGGTGCCGAGTGGTGCAGTTCCTTGACGAAGCCGGCGAGCGGGCCCACCGCCTCGGCGGCCAGGGTGCCCCGTGGCCGGTCGGCGGTGCGTAGGTCGAGGACCCGACCACCGAGCCCGACCCGGGCGGCCCGTAGCCGGTCGACCTCGATGCTCAGTGCGTACGCGTACACCTGCTGGGATTCGGGCCGGACGACCAGCGATGGTCGTCCGGCCCGGCCGGTTTCCCGGGCGCCTCCCTCGCTGACCAGGCCGGCGGCGGCCAGATCGGCGGTGAGCGCCCCGATGGTGCTGCGGTTGAGACCGAGGGTGCTGGTCAGCTCGGCGCGGGTGGTGGCCCCGTTGACGTGGACATGCCGCAGGAGCGCCCCGAGGTTGTGCCGGCGGATCTCCTCCTGGCTGGGCCCTGCCCGCATCGCTCCGTGGTCTCCGCAGTCATCGTGACCCGGCGGCAGCCCGACGGCGCGACAGTGCGTCGACGCTGGCGGCCAGCAGCAGGACCAGTCCGGTGAAAACGAACTTCACGCCGGATTCGACGTTCAGCAGTCCCATGCCGTTCTCGATCACCGCGACCACGGCCCCACCGAGGACCGCGTCGAGGACCCGGCCCTTGCCGCCGAAGAGGCTCGTGCCGCCGATGACCGCGGCACCGACGGCGAACAGCAGCACGTTGCTGCCGCCGGTGTTGGCGTCCACCGAGTTGGCCCGGCTGGCGGCCACGATGCCGCCGACGGCGGCCATCGACGAGCAGATCATGAACGCGGAGATGCGGATCCGGTCGACGTTGATGCCGGCCCGGCGGGCGGCTTCGCGGTTGCCACCGACGGCGTAGATGTGCCGGCCGTACGCGGTGCGCTTGAGTACGAAGGTCCAGAAGATCAGCAGTACGACGATGATCGGCACCACGATCGGCACCCCGCGCAGCGAGGCGAACAGTGGGTTGACCGCCCGCTCCTGGTTGAGGATGTAGACCGCGGTCCCGGCGACCGCGATCAGCACGGCGATGCGGGTGAGGACCACCACCATCGGGTCGGTGACCAGGCCCTTGGCCGAGCGCTTGCGGTAGCGCAGCAACTGGATCAGCGCGAAGCCGGCCACACCGACGCCGAAGATCGCCCAGCCGATCACCGGCGGCACGTTGCGGTTGACGATCGCGATCAGCACGCTGTCGCGGATCGACACGTTGCGGCCGCCCTCGATCAGCAGCAGCACCGTGCCCTGGAAGGCCAGGAACGCGGCCAGGGTGACCACGAACGACGGGATGCCGACCTTGGCGACCAGCAGGCCGAGCGTGGTGCCGATCACCGTGCCGGTGGCGATCGACGCCAGGATCGCCACGTACCAGGGCAGTCCCATGTTGGTGGAGACGACCGCCAGGATGGCGGCGCAGACGCCGCTGGCGAAGCCGGCGGACAGGTCGATCTCGCCGAGCAGCAGGACGAAGATCAGGCCCATCGCGATCAGGGTGACCGCCCCACCCTGGATGAACAGGTTGGCGAAGTTGCCGGCGGTGAAGAAGTTGGGCCGCACGACCGAGAAGACCGTGCAGAGTACGACGAGGCCGAGGATGGCCGGCAGCGCACCGAGGTCACCGCCGCGGAGCTTGGAGAAGTAGCCGCCGATGTGTTCGCCGAGGCTGGGCGAGGCGGCCGGGGCGGCGGGCCGCCGGACTGTCGGGGTGGCGGTGCTCATCGGTCGGCTCCCGGTCCGGTGGTGGTGTACTCGGTGCCGTTGTCGGCAGGCAGGCCCAGGTGGCCGCTGCGGCCGGCGGTGATCAGCTCCACGATCTGCGGGTGGGTGATCTCCGTGCTGCGCACCTGGGCGACCATCTGGCCGAGGTACAGCGCGGCGATCCGGTCGGAGACGGCGAAGACGTCGTTCATGTTGTGCGAGATCAGCACGACGGCGAGTCCGTTGTCGGCGAGCCGCCGGACGAGTTCGAGGACCTGGGCGGTCTGGGCGACGCCGAGCGCGGCGGTGGGCTCGTCGAGGATGACGACCTTGCTGTTCCAGAGCACCGCCTTGGCGATGGCGACGGTCTGGCGTTGGCCGCCGGAGAGGCTGGCGACGAGTTGGCGCAGCGATTTGACGGTCCGCACCGACAGTCCGGCGAGGGTGTCGGCGGCCATCTGTTCCATCGTGGTCTCGTTCAGCACGAGCCCGGAGCGCACCTCGCGGCCGAGGAACATGTTCTGCACGATGTCGAGGTTGTCGCAGAGCGCGAGGTCCTGGTAGACGACCTCGATGCCGTGCGCCGAGGCGTCGCGCGGGCTGTGGATGTGCACCCGCCGCCCATCGAAGACGACCTCGCCGCTGTCGATCGGGTGGATGCCGCTGATGCACTTGACCAGGGTGGACTTGCCGGCACCGTTGTCGCCGACGAGTGCGGTCACCTCACCGGGGTAGACGGCGAAGTCGACGTTGCGCAGCACCTGGACGGGACCGAAGTTCTTGTTGATCCCGCGCAGTTGCAACAGGGGGGTCGCGGACACGGTTTGGTCTCCTTCGTGAGGGTGTCCGTCCAACGGCGTGGTGCCGCCGCCGCGGGTGTCACCCGGCGATGGTGCTGCCGGGTGACACCCGCGGCTGCGCTACCGGCCGGGGCCGGGCCGCCGGGTCAGCTGATGCCGGCCTCGGCGCAGAGCGCGGCGAAGTCACCGGTGCAGAGTTCCTCGGCGGTGACGTAGCCGTCGTTCACCACGTCGGCGACGTTGTCCTTGTAGATGGCCTGCGGGGTGAGCAGCACCGACGGCACCTCCCGGTTGGTCTCCGGGTCGATGACGGTCTGCGCGACCTCCTTGCGCTCGCCGTTGGCCAGCCCGATCGCCAGCTCGGCGGCGGCCTCGGCCTCAGCCTTGATCGCCTTGTAGACGGTCATGCACTGGTCGCCGGCGAGGATGTTCTGCAGGCCCTGCGGGGTGGCGTCCTGGCCGGTGACCGGCACGGTGCCGTTGAGCTGGTTGCGCTTGAGGACGGAGATCGCCGCGTTGCCGAGGCCGTCGTTGGCGGCCAGCACGCCGTCGATCTTGCCGCCGGTCTCGGTCAGCATCTGCTCGAACAGCGTCGCGGCCTGGGTGTTGTCCCAGTCCGGCACCCACTGGTCCGGGCCCTTGGTGTACTCGCCGGCGCTGTACTTGGTCTCCAGCACGCCGTCGTAGCCGGCCTTGAACAGGGTGGCGTTGTTGTCGGTCTGCGAGCCGTTGAGGGTGGCGATCGTCGGCTTCTCCACGCCGGCGTCGGTGAGGCACTTGACCAGGCCCTCGCCCTGCAGGGTGCCGACGGCCTCGTTGTCGAAGCTGACGTAGTACTCGGCCGAGCCGCCCAGGGTGAGCCGGTCGTAGTCGATGGTGGCGACGCCCTGCTGCTTGGCCTTGTCGAGCACGGCCTTGCCGGTGCCGGAGTCCAGGTTGACGATCATGAGGACGGTGGCGCCGTCGGTGATCATCTGGTCGGCGAGGGTCTGGAACTGCGCCTTGTCGCCCTGCGCGTTCTGGATGCTGGCCTCGACGCCGGCGGCGTCGAACGCCTCCTGCAGGAAGCGCCGGTCGGCGGTCTCCCAGCGGTCCGAGGAGGCGCTGTCCGGCAGGATCACGCCGATCTTCGGGGTCGGGGTGTCGCCGCTGTCGGTGCCGGTGCCGGTGTCGCTGCCGCAGGCGGTCAGCCCGCCAGCGAGCAGTACGCCGACAGCTGCGGTGCTGAGGATCCCTTTGCGCATTGCTTGGGTCCTTTCAAGGGGTGATGTTCGCGTACAAGAAGGTCTTGGTGCTTTGGGGTGCTGTGCGGAGTCAGGTGCGGTTCGCGCGGCACTGCTGGGCTCCGGAGACCCGGTGTGCCGGCGACGGTGACAGCCGGGTTGGGCGACCAGCTGCCATAGTTTTGTTGTGTCCGGCAACGTATTCAGAGTGTGGCGTCCAGCACAAGACCACTGACGTCATGAGTTTTGTTGCTGGCGATAACAATTCAGCAACGCGCCGGACATCTAGCCGCCATCCACCGCTCTCTCCACGCTCCCGCCTGCGACGATCTTGCACTTATCGACGGTCATTTCGGACAAAAGCTCTCGATAACTGCAAGATCGCTGGGGAGGGCGGCGGGGGCGGGTGGGGCGGGGGTCAGGGGGTGGCGATCGGGGCGAGGTGGGCGGCGGCTGCGGCCAGTAGGTCGGCCGGGGCAAGGCTCAACTGCAGGCCACGACGACCGGCCGAGACGTAGACCTCGGCGAACCCCTGCGCCGAGGCGTCCAGCACCGTCGGCAACCGCTTGCGCTGCCCCAACGGGCTGATGCCACCCCGGACGTACCCGGTTGTCCGTTCGGCCAGCGCCCGCTCGGCCAGCACCGCCCGCTTGCCACCCAACGCGGCCGCGAACGCCTTCAGGTCCAACTCGCCGGTGACCGGCACGACGCCGACCGCGAGCGCGCCGTCGACCTGCGCCACCAGCGTCTTGAAGACCTGCTCGGCGGCGACACCCAGGGCGAGAGCCACCGCCGCGCCGTAGTCCGGGGTGTCCGGCGACACCTGGTACGGATGGACGCGGAAGGGGATCCGCTGCCTGGTCAGCAGCGCCGTCGCCGGGGTCGCCGTGCCTGCCATGCCGTGCGACGTTACCGGTGGATGGGCTGGACCGGATGGGCGAGCAGGACGGTCGGGGCGCCGGCCACCCGGGTCAGCACCAGGCTCGCCGGCTCGCCGGCCCCGGCGACGGTACGCAGCCGCAGGTCGCGGCGCAGTTGGGCGGGGTCGAGTGCGGAGCCGCGTTTGAGGATCTCCAGCCGCGTGACACCGCGCTCGCGCAGCAGGGTCCGTAGCCGCTTGAGGGAGAACGGCAGCACGTCGGTGATCTCCAGACACCTGCCGTACGGCGTGTCGACGTGGGTGTCGGCGTAGACGTAGGCGATCGACTCGTCGGCGAGGGTGCCGTCGACGGTGGCGGCGAACGCGGCGACCAGGTGCGATCGGACCACCGCACCGTCCGGGTCGTACAGGTAGCGCCGGACCGGCCCGACCGAGACCGGTTCGGCCCCGTCGCCGACCATTGCCGTCGCCGGCCGCCCGGTACGCAGCAGGGTGGCCCGGCGGGGTACGGCGGCCAGCGGGCCGCACCAGAACGCCGCCTCGACGACGTCGCGGTCGACGCTGACCCATTCGGCCTCCGCGCCGGGCGGGATCAGCGCGTGGTCGATGCCGGGGGCCGCCTTGACCACGGTCCGCGGCACCCGCTCGGTGAGGGCGCGGACGAAGTTCCACGACGGCGAGTAGCTGTCCGGGTCGAAGGTTCGTCGGCCGGTGCCGGAGCGTCGGGCCGGATCGCAGAAGACCGCGTCGTAGCCGGTGACCTCGACGGTGGTCGCGTCGGCGCAGGTCACGGACACGAGGTCGGCCAGCCCGGCGGCCTGGGCGTTGGCGGCGGCCAGCGCGGCGGTGCCCGGGTCGGCCTCCACCGCGTACACCCGGATGCCGGCGCGGGCGGCGGCCAGGGTGTCCGCGCCGAGGCCGCAACCGAGGTCGGCGAGGGTGTGCACCCCGGCGGCGCGCAACCGGGCGGCCCGGCGGTCCGCGACCACCGCGCGGGTGGCCTGCTCCAGGCCGGCGCGGGTGAAGAACATCCGGCCCGCGGCCGGGCCGAACTTGCCGGTCGCGCGGGCGCGCAGCGTGGCCTGGGTGAGGGCGGCGGCGGCCAGCGGCGCCGACACCCCGGCGGTCCGCAGTGCGCTGGCCGCCGCGAGCGGGTCGCCGCCGGTCGGCGCGGCCAGTGCCTGCGTCGCCGCGGTCAGGGCAGCCTCACCTTCCGGGGTACGCAGGGCGGCCAGCTCGTCCGGGTGCACCGCGACATTGTCCACGCTCGGCCATCGGGCTAGCACTCCGCACAGGCGACTGCTAATCTGCGATTAGCACTCTCAGGCTGAGGGTGCCAGCTCGCCGGCCCAGGCCGGGGGGCGAAACGCCAGGCGGACCGGCACCCGCGACGACGGATCCGCCCGGTGGACATGAGGCAGATTGTCGCCGGTCGCCCACGCGGCCGGCACCGAAACCTGATACCCCAGGAGGGTATGCCCGTGACTACCGCGACCAAGGTTGCGATCAAGCCGCTCGAGGACCGGATCCTGGTCCAGGCGAATGAGGCTGAGACCACCACGGCGTCGGGCATCGTGATCCCCGACACCGCCAAGGAGAAGCCGCAGGAGGGCACCGTCCTCGCTGTCGGCCCCGGACGCGTCGACGACAAGGGCAACCGGATTCCGGTTGACGTCAACGTCGGCGACACGGTCCTCTACTCGAAGTACGGCGGCACCGAGGTGAAGTACGCCGGCGAGGAGTACCTGGTGCTCTCCGCCCGCGACGTCCTCGCCGTCATCGAGAAGTGACCTACTGCCAGTGCTGAACGCCCCGGAGCCCCTGACGGGGCCCGGGGCGTCGCCCGTCGGGCCGGCCTTGGCAGCCGCCGGCCGGCCGACGGTTAGTGTGTGTTGAAGGGAATGTCATGGCGAAGATCCTGAGTTTCTCGGATGCCGCCCGACACCACTTGGAGCACGGCGTAAACACTCTCGCGGATACGGTCAAGGTCACCCTCGGCCCGCGCGGACGTAACGTCGTGCTGGACAAGAAGTTCGGCGCTCCGACGATCACCAACGATGGCGTGACCATCGCCAAGGAGATCGAGCTCACCAACCCGTACGAGAACCTTGGCGCGCAGCTGGTCAAGGAGGTGGCGACGAAGACCAACGACGTCGCCGGCGACGGGACCACCACCGCTACCGTGCTCGCCCAGGCGATGGTCCGCGAGGGCCTGCGCAACGTGACCGCCGGGGCCAACCCGGCCGGGCTCAAGCGCGGCATCGACGCGGCGGCGCAGAAGATCTCCGAGGCGCTGCTGGCCAGGGCCACCGAGGTCGCCAGCAAGGAGTCCATCGCCCAGGTCGCGACGATCTCGGCACAGGACGCCACCATCGGCGACCTGATCGCCGAGGCGATGGAGCGGGTCGGCCGCGACGGTGTGATCACCGTCGAGGAAGGCTCCACCCTCGCCACCGAGCTGGAGGTCACCGAGGGCCTGCAGTTCGACAAGGGCTTCATCTCCCCGCACTTCGTCACCGACGCCGAAGCGCAGGAAGTGGTCCTCGAGGACGCGTACATCCTCATCACCACCCAGAAGATCTCCTCGATCGAGGAGCTGCTGCCGCTGCTGGAGAAGGTCGTCCAGGCGAGCAAGCCGCTGCTGATCGTCGCCGAGGACGTCGAGGGCCAGGCGCTGTCCACCCTGGTGGTCAACGCCATCCGCAAGACCGTGAAGATCTGCGCGGTCAAGGCACCCGGCTTCGGCGACCGCCGCAAGGCGATGCTGCAGGACATGGCGGTCCTCACCGGCGCCGAACTGATCGCCCCGGAACTCGGCTACAAGCTCGACACGGTCGGGCTGGAGTCGCTGGGCAGCGCCCGCCGGATCGTCGTCGACAAGGACACCACCACCGTCGTCGAGGGTGGCGGACGCGACACCGAGGTCTCCGACCGGGTCATTCAGATCCGCAAGGAGATCGAGGCGTCCGACTCCGAGTGGGACCGGGAGAAGCTCGCCGAGCGGCTGGCCAAGCTCTCCGGTGGCATCGCGGTGATCAAGGCCGGGGCCGCCACCGAGGTCGAGATGAAGGAGCGCAAGCACCGCATCGAGGACGCGATCGCCGCGACCAAGGCCGCGGTCGAGGAAGGCATCGTCCCCGGTGGCGGCGCCGCGCTCAGCCAGATCGCCACCGTGCTCGACGACGACCTCGGCTTCACCGGCGAGGAGAAGATCGGCGTGGCGGTCGTGCGCAAGGCGTTGCACGAGCCGCTGCGGTGGATCGCCCAGAACGCCGGCGTCGACGGGTACGTCGTGGTCGGCAAGGTCCGTGAAGCCGACTGGGGTCACGGACTGAACGCCGCCACCGGCGAGTACGGCGACCTGGCCGCTGCCGGGATCGTCGACCCGGTGAAGGTGACCCGCAACGCGGTCACCAACGCCGCGTCGATCGCCGGCCTGCTGCTCACCACGGAGAGCCTCGTGGTGGAGAAGCCGGAGAAGGCGGAGGCCGCCGCTGGCGGTCACGGCCACGACCACGGTCACCAGCACGGTCCCGGGTTCTGACCCGAGTCACACCTGAATCCGCGTGATCAGGGCAGGGGCGGTCGACCGCCGCCGGGCCCCGATCACGCGGATTCTGCGTATCGTCGTGCCGCCCGGACCTGCGTATCCTTCGAACCGATGACGCGAGACGACGCAACGCGAGAAGACGCGACCCCGGCTGGCGCGGGGCCCGACGACACGGCGCGGACGGTGAGCCAGCTCCCGGGGTGGCTCGCCGCGCTCGCCGGGGTTGCCGCCGCCGCTGTCGCCCTCGGGCTCGCCGAGCTGGTCGCGGTCTTCACCGGCGCCCGTACGGCACCACTGGTCGCGGTCGGCGGGGTCGTGGTGGACACCGTGCCGGAACCGCTCAAACAGTTCGCCATCGACGTGTTCGGGGTGCACGACAAGACCGCGCTGCTGATCGGCACCGCCGTACTGCTGGCCGGCTTCGCGGCCGGCATCGGCGTGCTGGCCGTCCGCTGGCCGGCCGCCGGTGTCCTCGGCGTCGCCTGCTTCGGCCTGATCGGCGTCGCGGCCGCGATGACCAGGCCGGACGTGGGCCCGTTTGCCGCGTTGCCGGCGCTGATCGGCGCACTCGCCGCCGCGGTCGTGCTCTGGTCGTTGGTCACCGGCCCGCTGCGGCCTGCCCGATCCACCGCGTCGCCGGTCGTGCCCGGTGCCGGCGCGGCCGACCGCCGCCGGTTCCTGGCCACCGTCGGGGTCAGCGTCGGAGCCGCCGCGCTGGCCGGTGCCGGTGGCCGTTGGCTGGCCCAGCGCCGAGGCGTGGCCACCGCCCGGACCGCGGTGACGCTGCCCGCCCCGGTCGACACGGCGCCACCCGTACCGTCGGGTGTGGACCCACCGGCGACCGGGCTGAGTCGCTATGTCACCGCCAACCGGGACTTCTACCGGATCGACACCGCGCTGGTCGTGCCACAGGTCGACCCGGTCGACTGGCAGCTGCGGATCCACGGCAGGGTGACGAACGAGGTCACCATCAGCTACGCCGGCCTGCTCGGGATGGACCTGGTCGAGCGGTACGTCACGCTGTCCTGCGTTTCGAACGAGGTCGGCGGGGATTTGATCGGCAACGCCCGCTGGCTCGGCGTTCCGGTGCGGGACCTGTTGCTCGAAGCCGGCCCGCTGCCCGGTGCCGACCAGGTTGTCAGCCGGTCGGTCGACGGTTGGACCTGCGGTACGCCGACCGAGGCGCTGCTCGACGGGCGCGACGCGCTGCTCGCGATCGGCATGAACGGCGAGCCGCTGCCGGTGGAGCACGGCTTCCCGGTCCGGATGGTGGTGCCCGGCCTCTACGGCTACGTCTCCGCCTGCAAGT
The DNA here is from genome assembly GCF_048060115.1 of Micromonospora sp. LOL_023. NCBI lineage: Bacteria > Bacillati > Actinomycetota > Actinomycetes > Micromonosporales > Micromonosporaceae > Micromonospora > Micromonospora sp. LOL_023. The sequence goes on along the minus strand of NZ_JBHMIM010000013.1, from coordinate 16,956 downwards.
GGATCACCGAGCTGGAACTCACCAGCTTCGCCGACTTCGACGCTTACTGGGTGCCGCGTGGCTGGTCGGCGCAGGGGCCGATCAAGACCCAGTCGCGGATCGACACGCCCCGGCGCGGCGGCGAGTTGACCGCCGGCCAGGTGACGGTGGCCGGAGTGGCATGGGCCCCGCACCGGGGGATCAGCGCCGTCGAGGTACGGGTTGACGAGGGTCCGTGGCAGTCAGCGACCCTGGCCCCGGTCGTGTCGGTCGACACCTGGGTGCAGTGGGTCTGGCAGTGGCCGGCCACTGCCGGCGAGCACCTGCTGCAGGTACGGGCCACCGACGGCGACGGCGTGACCCAGCCGCAGGAGCGGCAGCCGGTCGCCCCGGACGGGGCGACCGGCTGGCATTCCGTCCAGGTGACCGTGGCGTAGGCCACGGGGTGGTCGATCGGCCTGCCGGGTCAGGCCGCGGCCTCGTCGTGGCGCTGGGCCGGGATGGTCGACTTGTGCGGCCGACCCAGGCGGGCCTCCAGCCGCTGCACGTCGACCCGGTGCCGGCGTCGGTCGGCGAGGTCCTCCCAGCCAACCGCGAGCAGCCGCAGCCGCTCCGATTCGCTGAACCCGCCCCACACTCCGTACGGCTCGCGTACCGCGAGGGCATGCGCCGCACACTCGGCGCGGACCGGACAGGTCCGGCAGACCGCCTTGGCACCGGACTCCCGGCGGGTGCGTGACGAGCCGCGTTCGCCGTCGGGGTGGAAGAACTGCGCGCTGTCGCGGCCCCGGCAGGCGCCGAGTATCTGCCACTCCCACAGGTCGACGATAGGTCCGGGCAGTCGGCGTACATCCGACATCGGCACCCCTCCTTCCACGCGGCAACCGTGGACAGCTCGTAGTCGGACCGCACGGCCGGCCGCGCAAGCGCATCGGTCCTTCGTGTCACTCGAGTACCCGCCAACCTCGCGGCTCAATCACCTCGTGGTGATGGCAGGTCGGCGAGCGGACAGCCGTACTGACTTTTCATCTTTTTTCGTGGCAAAGCGTGTGAGTGAGTGCGCCTCGCATGATCTCCTGCTGACGGGAGAGGGGAGACAGCGTGCGTAAGGTGCTCGTTTGTGTACGGACGGTTGCGGCAGCTCAGAACGTCACCGCTGCGGCGGCCCGGCTCGGTCTCTCCGGCGCCGTCCGAACCGCAGTCTCTGAACCTGAGGTGATGCTGCGGCTGTCCGAACGGTCGGCGGAGATCGTGCTCGCCGACACGGCGTTGGCGCGGCCGGACAGTGCCAGTTTCACCCGTCGGGTGTTGGCCCGCTCACCCGGCAGTGTGATCGTGCTGTTTGGCGGCGAGGACCCGCAGGTGGCGTCCGCCGCGATGGCCGCCGGTGCCCGTGGCCTGATCAGAAACGCCGACGATCTGGTGAGCGTGGTCGCCAAGACGTTGCTGCTGCTGGCCGCGCCCGGCCGGCACGTGCCAGCCCTGCTGACCGAACAGTCGACGACCGCACCGGTCGCGGCGGTCGCCGCGACGACCCTGTCGGAGGTCGCCACGGTCGGCGCGGCCAGCAAGCACCGTCCGGCGACCGCCGCCGGGGGAGCCGATCCCGCCGCCGATCCGACCACCGGGGCGGATTGCGCCAACGGCAGCGACCCGACCAACGGGTCGACGGTGGTGCCGAACCAGCGCGACGACGCCGCCGCACCGACGAACCCGGCCAGCGGTCCGGCCCAGCCGGCCACCACCGCGACGGTTCCGGTCCGACCGGCGGATCCGGCGCGGCTGGCGGACCCGACCAGAAAGACCGACCCGTCCGCCAACCCGGTCACCTCGCTGCGCCGCGTCGGCCTCACCGAGCGCGAGCTTCAGGTGCTGCGCGGCATGTCGGAAGGCAAGAGCAACGGCGAGATCGGCCGGGAACTGTTCGTCTCCGAGGACACCGTCAAGACGCACGCCCGCCGGCTGTTCCGCAAACTCGGTGCGCGTGACCGGGCGCACGCCGTTGCCACCGGCTTCCGCAGCGGACTGGTCGCCTGAGCGTGACCGGCCGCGCCGGCCGGCTCAGTGCTGCTGCTCCGGACCGTCGCCGTCGTTGTCGTCGTCGTCCGACTCGTCGTGCAGCGTGTCGTGCACGCCGTCGGCGTAGCCCCGGGCGTACTCCCAGGTGACGTAGTGATCCGGGTCGGGATTGAAGGCCGGCTCGTGCACCCGCGGCCGACCCGAGTTGAGCAGATGCCGCAGGTTGCCGCGCAGCAGATCCCAGTCGAAGTAGTGCGGCTCCCGACAGTCCTCGCACTCGATCACCAGACCCCGGATCCCGACTGCCCCCAGCAGCGTCTGGTAGACCTCCAGGTCGGCCAGGTCCTCCAACACGTCCTGCCGTTCGGCAGGGGTCAGCGAGTCCGGCTCTCCGTCGTCGGTGAGATCCTCCAGCCCGGCCGCCGGGTCGGCGGGATCGCCGCTGAACGGATCGATCGGCTCCTCGTGCACCCCTCCACCGTAGTCCCATCCGTACCAGCCGCGCCTGCCCCACCCGGTGCGTCAGCCTGCGCAGGTGGGCGCGGCGCGGTCAGCGGCTGGGCCGGTAGGTACGATGAACCATCGCACCCTACGACGGGGCGAGCCGGTCAACCGCCGTCAGCGCTGGGCCGCCACTGATCCGGCACGCGGACCCCAGCCACCATCTGTCACCCAGGCGCACCCGTCCGACCAGCTCAGGGGAACAATCCGTGGAGAAATCGCCAGCCGAGCAGACCGTCGTCGACAGCACCGCCAACGGCGGTGACGCGCCCGCCTCCGCCACGTTCGGCGGCCAGGTACCCGAGATGCCCACCGGCTCGGCCCGAGCCGTGCCGCTCGGACTCACCTTCGACGACGTGCTGTTGCAGCCCGCCGAGTCGGACGTCATCCCGAGCCGGGTCAACACCGTGACGTCGATGACCCGCAACGTGCGGCTGTCCGTGCCGCTGCTGTCCAGTGCGATGGACACGGTCACCGAGGCGCGGATGGCGATCGCGATGGCCCGCCAGGGTGGGATCGGCGTACTGCACCGCAACCTCTCCGCCGATGATCAGGCTCTGCAGGTCGACCTGGTGAAACGCTCCGAGGCCGGCATGATCACCAACCCGGTGACCTGCGGCCCGGACGACACGCTGCAGCACGTCGACGCGCTCTGCGGGCGGTTCCGGATCTCCGGCGTCCCGGTCGTCGACGCGCAGGGCACCCTGGTCGGTATCGTCACCAACCGGGACATGCGATTTGAAACCGACCAGAACCGGCCGGTACGCGACCTGATGACCCCGATGCCGCTGATCACCGCCCCGGTCGGGGTGGCCAAGGCCGACGCCCTGGCGCTGTTGCGTCACCACAAGGTGGAGAAGCTGCCACTGGTCGACGCCGCCGGCCGGCTGCGCGGGCTGATCACCGTCAAGGATTTCACCAAGAGCGAGCAGTACCCCGACGCGACCAAGGACGACGCCGGCCGGCTGCGGGTGGCCGCCGCCATCGGCGTCGGCGACGATGCGTACAAGCGGGCCCGCGCCCTGGTCGACGCCGGGGTCGACGTTCTGATCGTCGACACCGCCCACGGCCACCAACGGGCCGTGCTGGACATGGTCCGCGCCCTGAAGAAGGACACCCCCACCGTCGACGTCGTCGGCGGCAACGTCGCCACCTTCGCCGGCGCCCGCGCGTTGGTCGAGGCCGGCGCGGACGCCGTCAAGGTCGGTGTCGGCCCAGGCGCGATCTGCACCACCCGGGTGGTCGCCGGGGTCGGCGTGCCGCAGATCACCGCGATCATGGAGGCGGTCCGGGCCTGCCGGCCGACCGGGGTGCCGGTCATCGCCGACGGCGGCATCCAGTACTCCGGCGACATCGCCAAGGCGCTGGTCGCCGGCGCCCACACGGTGATGCTCGGCAGCCTGCTGGCCGGCTGCGAGGAGAGCCCCGGCGAGCTGATCTTCATCAACGGCAAGCAGTTCAAGTCCTACCGGGGGATGGGCTCGCTGGGCGCGATGCAGTCACGCGGCCAGGCCCGCTCCTACTCCAAGGACCGCTACTTCCAGCAGGACGTGCTCAACGACGAGAAGCTCGTCCCGGAGGGCGTCGAGGGCCAGGTGCCGTACCGTGGGCCGCTGGCCACCGTCGTGCACCAGCTGATCGGCGGGGTCCGGCTGGCCATGGGGTACGTCGGTGCCGAAGGCATCGACGACCTGCACGAGCGCGGCCAGCTGATCCGGATCACCGCGGCGGGTCTGAAGGAGAGCCACCCGCACGACATCCAGATGACCGTCGAGGCCCCCAACTACCACACCCGCTGACCTTCACCGTCGACCAGCCGGTGGCGGCCGAGCCGCCGGTGGGTCGACCTGTCCATAACGGAGACACCCATGCGTGACGTGGTCGAGATCGGGCTGGGCAAGACCGCGCAGCGCGGCTACCACCTCGATGACATCGCCATCGTGCCGAGCCGGCGCACCCGGGACGTCGACGACGTCTCCACCGCCTGGCAGCTCGACGCGTACCAGTTCAAGATCCCGTGCGTGGCGCACCCCTCCGACGCGACGATGAGCCCGGCGACCGCCGCCCAGCTCAGCGGGCTCGGTGGGCTCGGCGTGCTCAACGTCGAAGGGCTGTGGACCCGCTACGAGGACCCGAGCAAGATGCTCGGCGAGCTGGCCTCGTTGGACGACGACGCACCGGCCACCAAGCAGCTGCAGGAGGCGTACGCCGAACCGATCCGGCCCGAGCTGATCGCCGAACGGGTCCGGCAGATGCGGGCCGGCGGCGGCACGGTCGCGGTCCGGGTGTCGCCGCAGCACACCCTGGCGTTGGCCCCGGTGATCCTCGACGCGGGCGTCGACATCCTGGTCATCCAGGGCACCCTGGTCTCGGCGGAGCACGTCTCCACCATCGACGAGCCGCTGAACCTCAAGGAGTTCATCGCCGACCTGGACCTGCCGGTCGTGGTGGGCGGCTGCACCGACTACAAGACGGCGCTGCACCTGATGCGCACCGGCGCGGCCGGCGTGATCGTCGGAATCGGTGCCGACGAGTGGTCGACCACCGACGCGGTGCTCGGCATCCGGGTGCCGATGGCGACGGCGATCGCCGACGCGGCCGCCGCCCGCCGCGACTACCTGGACGAGACGGGCGGCCGGTACGTGCACCTGATCGCCGACGGTGACCTGCAGACCTCCGGTGACATCGCCAAGGCGTTGGGTTGCGGAGCCGACGCGGTGATGCTCGGCGAGCCGCTGTCGCTGTGCGCCGAGGCACCCGCGTCCGGCGCGTGGTGGCACTCGGTGGCCAGCCACCCGAAGCTGCCACGTGGCGCCTTCGGGGTGGCCGGCGAGCCGTTGGGCGACATGGAACAGTTGCTGTTCGGCCCGGCCGACTCCCCGGACGGACAGCAGAACCTCTTCGGCGGGCTGCGCCGGGCGATGGCCAAATGCGGCTACCGCGACCTGAAGGAGTTCCAGCGGGTCGGGCTGGTCCTGGACCGGTGAACCGCCGTACGGTGCCGGTGGTCGCCGCGTCGTTGGCGGCGGTGCTGGCCGTGGGTACCGGCTGCGGCGTACTGCCGGTGCTGCTCGACGGCGCGGACCGGTCGGCGTCGGGAGACTTCCAACCCGGCGCGGCCGGCATCGGTGACCCCTACTTTCCGACGTACGGCAACGGCGGGTACGACGTGGCCGGCTACGAGTTGGCGCTGCGTTACGACCCGGCGGCGCAGCGACTCGACGGCACCGCCACGATCACCGCGACCGCGACGATGGACCTGTCCCGGTTCAACCTCGACCTGGCCGGGCTGGACGTCGCGGCGGTCAGCGTCGACGGCGCGCCAGCCGAGCACGACCGCGACGACGACGAACTGGTCGTCACCCCGGCGGCCGGGCTGCCCGACGGATCGCAGTTCACCGTGCTCGTCGAGTACGGCGGCCGGCCCGAGCCGCTGGCCAGCCGGGACTTCGGCGAGGGCGGCTTCCACATCACCGACGACGGGGCGATCGCGCTCGGCCAGCCCGAGTCGGCCAGCACCTGGTTCCCGGTCAACGACCATCCGTCGGACAAGGCGACCTTCGACCTCGCGATCACCGTCCCGGACGGGCTGGCGGCGTTGAGCGTCGGCGTACCGGGGGAGACGTCCAGCGCCGACGGCTGGACCACCTGGACCTGGTCGGAGGGCACCCCGATGGCCAGCTATCTGACCACCCTGGTGATCGGCGACTACCGGGTCGAGACCAGCACCCACGCCGGCCGACCGATGGTGATCGCCATCGACGCCGATCTGCCCGAGAGCGGTCCGGCCGAGCAGGCGATGGCCCGCACCGGGGAGATCGCCGACTACCTGGAGACGGTGTTCGGCCCGTACCCGGTCGACGCGTACGGCGGGATCGTGGTCCGCGACGACCGGATCCGCTACGCCCTGGAGACCCAGTCGCGACCGGTGTACGGCGACGTGTTCTTCGACCGTGGCCCGGAGACCTGGGTGGTCGCGCACGAGTTGGGCCACCAGTGGTTCGGCAACAGCGTGTCGCTGCGGCAGTGGCGGGACATGTGGCTCAACGAGGGCTTCGCGACGTACGCCGAATGGTTGTGGTCCGAACACGACGGCGCGGCCACCGCCGACGAGATGTTCGACCGGGAGTACGCCCGGACCGACTGGGCGTTGCCGGCCGGTGATCCGGGTCCGGCGGGGATCTTCAGCCAGGCGGTCTACAAACGCGGTGGGTTGACGGTGCACGCGCTGCGACGCACCGTCGGCGACGACGCGTTCTTCCGGCTGCTGCGTACCTGGGCTGCGGAGTACCGGGGCGGCAACGTCGGCACCGACCAGTTCGTCACGGTCGCCGAGCGGGTCACCGGCCAGCCGCTGCGGGAGTTCTTCGACAGGTGGCTGTACGGCGACACCGCCCCCGCCAAACCCTGACCCTGATGGGGTAGCCGGTCGGCCCGGCGATGGGCACGACGAAGGGCCCGGCGCGGAGCCGGGCCCTTCGCGTACCGGTCGATGGCAGCGGTGATTGAGGTGGCGGGTCAGTCCGGGTCGGGTTCCTGCATGAGCCGCGCCGGCGGCAGATGCCCGTTCGGGTCGGACGGGCGCGGCCCCTCCGGTCCGTCCGGGCCGACCCGGACGAAGGTCTCGATCCGGGTCACCCGGCAGGGGACACCGCGTACCTCGAACTCGTTGGTGCGCGGGGGCTTGTGCTTCGCGCGAGCGCGCTGGTACGCGGCCACGTATTCCTCCATCGGCGTGTTCTCGTCCGGCTGTGAGCCCACCGAGAAGGACTCCGCGTCCCGGACGTCCTGCGGCGTCGCGTACGTGATCGACGACCGGGGACGCCAACTGCCGTCGATGCATGCGCCGATGGTGTAGCCGACCGGGAGCAGCACCACGTTGGGGTGGGTGGTCAACGCCCGGCGGGAGTCGGCGCGCATGTCCGCGGGGACGGCGTCCGGCGGGTAGGAGGCCGAGATCATCTCCATCCGGACGAGCCCGTCGGTGAGCCCGGTGCTGGCGGTCGGGTCGATGATGAATCCGTCGAGATGCGACGTGGACCGATCCGTCGTGCCCGGAGCGTGCGGGTCCGGGTCAGTCGGGCGGGGCGGCTCCGGTCCGTCCGGGCCCATTCGGATGAACGTCTGCGCCCGGATGATGCGGTAGCGGAAGCCGTTGACCGTCGGTTCGTTGATCGGCTCCCAGTCGAGCAGCTCGTAGATTCTTTCGTACTCCGCCCGGGCAGCCGCGTTCTCGGCGGTCGGCGGCGTCTCGCTGTGCAGTTTGCGGAAGTGGGAGGCGAGGCTGTCGCGGGCATCCTGCAGTGTGTCGGCGTTGAGCCGCACGATCCGCCACCGGCCGTCCACTTCTTGGGCGGAGCCGAAGACCGGGGCTCCCCACATGGTGGTCGGATAGGCGGCCCAGCGGTTCCGGGCGTCGTCCTCGGAGACCACCGATACGGGATGGTCTCCCTGCTCGATTTTGATCAGCAGGTGATCAGGCACCTGGTCAGCGTCAAAGGCCATGTGCGCATTGTGTTCCTTCGATCGCGCAAACGCAGCCCCCGCCACCTCCACAGTTGTTCCACAAATTTCCTCAGCTCTCCACAAAACTCCACTGGCCGCCCACTGGAGCCGGACTGCTTGGCCTGTCGGCCCTTGGGCTGTCTATCCGGGGTGTGGTAGCCAGGCTGCGGCGAGGCGGATCGTGGTGGGCCGGCCGGGCCAACGGCGACGGCGGCGGCTGGGTCGACGACCGCGACCTGCCAGCCTCCGCCCTGCGGCAGGTCCGAGCGGGCACCATTGCGCCGGTGGTCGACCACGGTGACGTCGAGCGCGAGGCCGACGACGAGGCGGGCAAGGTCGTCCAGGCTCGGCCCGGCCCAGTCGTTGGCGCGGACCAGCAGCCGGGCAGCATGGTGGGTGGCGACGACTTCGGCCAGGTAGGTGCCGACCGGGTCACCGTTCGGGTCGGCGAGGTGCACGACGCCGTCGCGCAAATGCTGCTCGACGACGGTTTCGCCGTCGAGGTCGGTCAGATCAACCGGCTGTACGCCGAACTCGGCGGCCAGCAGGCCGACCCGGTAGTGCTCGGGCAGCCGCCACACGGTCGGGCCGCGCAGGCCGGTGACGGTGAGCACCGCGCCGCGCCGCACCTGGCGGGTGCCGTAACAGTCCACGCAGTACGGCGGATCGTTGGCGTCGCGGCAGCGGACGCGGGGGCGGGCGGCTCCCAGCCGCGCCGGAACGCCCCCACCGTGTCACCTGGTCGCAGGCTGGTGTGCCACCACTGCCGGCTCCGCCAGATCGCCTGCGCACCGCAGCGCGGCTCGGTGTCAGCCGCAATCCGGCGTTCGAGCTGGTCTACGTCGTGCCCGCCGAGGTAGCCGGCCAGGCCGACCGTCGCCGGGCGCGGCGTGAGCGCATCATCGGTGAGGAAGTACGCCGGGACGTCCGGGCCGGCACTGTCCAGCCCGGATGCGGCCCGCTCGGCGGTGACAGTGGCGATCGCGGCGGGCAGGTCGGCACCGGCTGCGGCTGCGGCCGGTCGGGCTTCGATGACCAGGTCGACGTGCAGTTGGTCGGCGAGCATGCAGAGTCGACCGAGCAGCCGGCGTGAACCCGCCCGGTACGAGGCTGGTCGAGGCGATCTGCCCGGTGTCGAGGTTGCCGACAGTGAGCACGATCTGGGCACGCCGCCGCCCACTGCCGGTGCCGACGACATGGGCACCGGCCGGCGTGCCGGTCATGCCGGCATCATCCCGGCTTTTTGCCGGACGCGTCCGGCAAAAACGCAATACGCACCGGAGGGAGGGCTCCACAGTGGCCGTCGATGGGGACGATGCCGGCGCGGCCGTGGCCCGTCAGCGCCTGGCGCTGATGCTGCAGAACCTGCGCAAACAGGCGCGGAACGAGGACGGGACACCGATCACGATCGAGCAGGCAGCCCAGCACATGGAGCGAGCCCGTCCCACCGCTCACCGGATCATCAACGGTCTGCCTGGCGTCCGGGTCAAGGACCACGACGTCAAGTCTCTGGCCGAGTGTTCGGGGCGGACGATGAGACCGCCGCAACGATGTTGGCACTGGCAGCAGCAACCAGGGTCAAGGGCTGGTTCTCACGGTTCCGCGACGTGCTCCCGCCCGGCTTCGACATGTACATCGGCCTGGAGGCCGCCGCTCGTGCGGTCTGGGCTTACGAGGGCGAACGCGTCCACGGACTCCTACAGACCGAGGAGTACGCGCGGGAGATCCTCCGGATCTCGGCCTCCGACGGCCCGAAAGCCGCAGATGCCGAGTTCGAACGCCGCGTCGCTGTCAGGATGCGCCGACAAGAGATCTTGACAAGATCAGACAATCCCGTCACCTTCACCGTCGTGCTCGGCGAGGCCGTGCTGCACCGCACCATCGGTGGACCAGCCGTGATGGCCCGCCAACTGCAGCAGATCAATGAGCGGGGTGCCCTGCCGAACGTCTCCGTCCGGGTCGTGCCGTTCAGCGTCGGCGCGCACTACGGCATCAACACGGGACCGTTCGCAGTCATAACGTTCCCGGAGCAAGGCGGGCCGGTAACGGCCTACATGGACAACTTCACCGGCCACCTTCTGACCCACAAGCCATCCGATATCGGCCGATTCGAGGCTGCAGCGGCAGCCATCGACCGCTGCGCCCTGAACGAGCCTGCATCCAGGAACCTGATCAACCAGAGAGCCAAGGAGCTATCCAGTGCCCAGCCGTCATGACGAGCTCTTCCCAGAGGTTCTGGCCACAGCGCAGTACCGCAAGTCAACCCGATCAGACAGCACAGGCTCATGCGTCGAGGTCGCCACCAACGTCCCCGCCACAGTCCTCGTACGCGACAGCAAGGACCCGGCCGGTCCGGCCCTCAGCTTCGCCCCCCACGGCTGGGCCGCCTTCGTCACCACCCTCAAGACCCACAGCCACCCCTGATCACCGTCGGCATGAGCACCACCAGTCAACCGGCGTCAGGATGCCTCGGGAGCGGTCGTACAGCCGGGTCGCGGCCTATGGTCAGTCCAAGCTGGCCAATTTGATGTTCACGTACGAGCTGCAGCGCCGGCTCGCCACGCAGGGGACCACCGTCGCGGTGGCCGCGCACCCCGGCCTGTCCAGCACCGAGCTCGCCCGCAACACTCCTGCGGCCCTGCGGCTTCCGTTCACCTGGCTTGCGCCGCTGATCACCCAGACGTCGGCGATGGGCGCGCTGCCGACCCTGCGCGCCACCACCGACCCCGCCGTGCTCGGCGGCCAGTACTACGGTCCCGGCGGACGGTACGAGGTCATGGGTCACCCCCGGCTCGTCACCTCCAGCCCGGAGTCGTACGAGGCAGCCGCGCAGCAGCGGCTGTGGACCGTCTCCGAAGAGCTCACCGGGGTGAAGTACCCCATCGTTCAGGCCAATCAGAACTCGTTTTTCTCCGGACCGGCTACCACGATCTAGCCCCACGACTGACGGAGACCGACGACATCTGACCTTCGGCTGCCTGACTGAGACGATGCCGATGTCGTGAGCCGGGCAAATCCTGTGGAGCTTGCCCGGCGGGTCCGGCACGATCCGGTGCGTGAGTGTTCCGTACCGTCAGATCCGGGCCAGGTTCGACGACCAGGCTGTCACCGTCTACCTGGCGTACTCGCCGGAGATCGCTGCCCCGGCGGTGGCGGCCGGTCGGTTCGTGGCGCCCTTCAAGCGTGGGCGGATGACCTGGATCAAGCCGTCGTTCCTGTGGATGATGTATCGCAGTGGCTGGGCGGCCAAGCCCGGTCAGGAGCGGGTGCTGGCCGTCGAGATTCTGCGTAGTGGGTTCGAGGCGGCGCTTGCTCAGGCCTGCCTGAGTCACTACGACCGCGACCTGTATCCGGACCGGGCTGCCTGGGCGCGGCTGGTGAAGGCCAGCCAGGTCAGGGTCCAGTGGGATCCGGAGCGGTCGCCGCGCCTCGGCCCGCTGCCGTACCGGTCGTTGCAGGTCGGATTGTCTGGCCAGGTCGTCGACCGGTACGTCGACGACTGGATCGTCGGGATCAGCGACGTGACTGCCCAGGCGCTGGCGATCCGAGACCGCCTTGCCGCCGTTGGCGGTCCCGTCCCGCCCGACCTGTTGCCCGCTGAGCTGCCCTACCCGCTACCCGCCGCGATCGGAGCGACCATCGGCATCACTGACCAGGCGTTGAGCAGCGGCGACGACGAGGCGCGGTGAGGTGATCGGGTCGGGGCGCGAACCGGATGTATCAAGCAGTTGACACAAGTGGTGATCGTGATTCACCCTTCTTGTACCGCATGCTTGATACAACAGGGGAGCGTTCATGACCGTACTGCCGATCCTGGCGCTGTTGTTCGGCCTGATTGCTTGCGGTGTGACCATTGCCTTGCTGGTGCGGCGGGCCCCGCGCCAACCGCCTGGCGCGGTGGGTGAGATCCCGAGAGCGGTCGCCCGGCGGACCGCCGGGCTGCGATGGGCGGGCGTGACGATCGGCGTGACTGTCGCCGTCATCGCCGCCGGATCGGGCGATCTCGGCAGAGGGCAGTTGCTGGCAGCGCCGCTGTTCGGGCTCTGCGCACTCATCGGCGTACTCGCCGGGGAGTTGACGGTGTGGTCACCGCGCGGGCCGACACGGACCGCAACCGTCGAAGTCCGCCGCGTCCGCGACTACCTGCCACGCCACCTCAGCCGGGTGGTCGCGGTGGCCGTCGGAGTGCTCCTCATCCTGGTCACCGCCACGACGGCAGCTGGCGGCCCCGACGACATGGGACGCCCCGGGCACTCGCTCACCCGGCAGTGCACCTTCGACATGAGCGAGAGCCGGGGCCCGTGGCCAGGCTCGTTCTACACCGCCGGGCTGGTGGCTGTCGTGCTGGTCGGCCTGCTGGTGGCGTACCTCGCCGTGCGCGCCATCGTCCGACGACCGCGATCCGGCAGTATCGGCGACGTGGCAGTCGACGACGCGTTGCGCAGGCGCGCGGCCTACGTCGTCACCGGTGCGGTCGGCGTCCTCGTCGCCATCCCGCTCGTCGGGGTCAGCCTGACGGCAGCCAACGGACTGCTCGGCATCTCCTGCGCACCACTGTGGTGGACGGTCATCGGGTGGGGCCTGCTTGTGCTGGCTCCGGCGGCGTTCGCCATGGTCGGTTGGTGCGCAGCAGCGGTACTTCTGCCGACGGACCGAGCCGAACCCTTGGCGCGGGCGCGGTGACCGACCGTCCGGCGTTGACGGTGGTCACCGACGACCCCACGCCGCCCTACGAGCAACTGCGCCGCCAACTCGTCGAGCTGATCAGGTACGGCGTGCTGGCCCCCGGCGATCGGCTCCCGCCCGTACGCCAGCTCGCCAGCGACCTGGGGCTGGCCGCCGGCACGGTCGCCCGGACGTACCGGGAACTCGAGATGGTCGGGATCGTGACCTCCCGGCGCGGCGGCGGCACCCGCGTCGCGGCCGTGCAGCCACTTGGGTCCGACCCGGTTCAGGCGCTACACGAGCGCGCCGCGGCGTTCGTCCGCGAGGCGCGTCTGCTCGGTGCCGACGAGGCGCAGATCGTGTCCGCGGTCACTCAGGCGCTGGCGGCGTCGAACGGCTGACGGTGGTCGGGCTGCGTCAGGTGGCGTTCCACTGTCCGTGATGGATGACCGTGGCGGCGTCGCGACGGCGTGCGGTGACGGTCGGGGCCTGCGGCGGCAGGTCGTCGGCGCGGTAGCCGATGCAGATGCCGCCGATCGGCGAGTACTCGTCGGGGATGGCGAACTCGGCCTTGAACGCGGCCGTGTGCGCCGGGAGGTCGACCGCTGGATCGAAGTCCTCGCCAGCGACCGGCATGATGCCGAAGAAGCAGGCGCCCAGGCCCTCGTCGACGGCGGTGAGCAGCATCATCAGCGCGGCCATGCCGGTGTCGATGTGCCAGTAGGGTGCCGGCCAGCGGGCTTCGGACCGGTCGGCCCAACCCTTGTCGGCTTCGGCGTACCGGGCGAGGTAGGCGGCCTTGTGCGCGAGCGGCACGACCACGAGCGGCGCGTGCTGCATGGTCGGGGTCTGCGTGACGCGGGTGGGGACGTACGGCCAGAATCTGGCCCGGTCCTGCGGTTTGGTGAGGGCGAGGAAGGCCCAGCCCTGGGAGAAGCCGGCCGAGGGTGCGCGTAGCGCGCTGGCCAGGATCCTGTCGACGACATCGGGGCTGAGTGGCCGGTCGGCGTAGTGCCGCACCATCCGCCGCCGGCGGATCACCTCTGCGTACTCCATGCCACCGATCCTGCCACGAACTGGTCCAGCCCGATCTTGGTCACCCTGGATCATGGTTGTGTCGCTGGTTGTGTATAGATTCTACCGTGGTGACATGCGGTGGAATCTATTGGTCGTTGGCCTCGTGGCAGTCGGCCTCGTGCTCGCGACATGTGTTGCTGTTCTGATTCTCCAGCGCAGACGTCTCCGTCCACAAACGACTGAAGAGAAGGCGGTCGCTGCGCGGGCGGCCATGCGCGCAATACGCCAAAGTTCGCCGCGCCCTCACCGCGATACCTTCAGTCGGGGCCGAGGAGTCCCCGACCGGCACTCGGCGGCGATCGCGGAGAACGCCGCCTATGGCGATGCCGCAAACTTCGACTCCGGCGGTGGTGGCGGTGGTGGCGGATCAGATTGACACCACCGTGATCGGCACCGCAGATGGCTGCATCGCTACGGTGTCGAAGCCTGGAGCATCCCGGCGATTGGCACCTGCGGGTGCGACGGGTGATCGCCGATGGCCGGTTCGCCGCCGGCGACGGGTCAGTCGTACCCGGCCTGCTGCCAGCTGAGCGGCCCTACCCGCTACCCGCCGCGGTCGGGGCGATCATCGGCGCCACCACGGCGTAGACCGGTGTCCACGGCCGCCCGCGCTTACCGCTCGGTGAGGTCGGTTCGTTCGTCGTACAACGCCGAGAGCCGCCTTCGTAGCGGGTAGCACATGTGCCACGGTGGGAACACGCGTGAGGTCGGGCTGCGGGAGATGCGGCAGAACGCCAGCGACCTGGTGCGCCGGGTGCAGGGGGCGAACGCGTGACGATCACCGTGGCGGGCCGACCGGCGGCCGTGCTCGGCCCGGTTAGCCCTCGAACCAGGCGCGAGTGGGACGACCTCGTCGGCGTCTTCGACCAACCCGCCGACCCCGGACGGGCAGATCATCGGAACCTCCTCGACGACACCGTTGTCGATCCGTGGGCTGATCGGTGAGCCGAGGCATCCTCGACACCAGCGTCCTCATCGCGACCGATGTGACCCCGATCCCCGGGGAACTGGCCACGCAGCCGTGTACACCCGCAACGCCGACGACCTCGCTGGACTCGAAGACCTCATCACGATCCACCCGATCTGACGTGTCGGCGGTCGCCCGGGGTGCTACGGCCGTGGGCGGATGCGCCGGATGGGGAAGACCGGCGGGCATGGCTGACCTGGGTGATGCGAGACCGCGCCACAGCGCTACCTTCGGGGCACTCGCGAAGACCTGATCTGGAAGCTGGACGGGCTGAGCGAACGCGAAGCCAGACTGCTGAACGGAGCCCCGGTGCCCTCCGCGGCAGGCGATCAGGGCGTCGCTGCTCGCGGCGTTCCCGGCGGCCTGGCCTTCTGCGGGTGGATCGTTTCGTGCCGGGCCAGCATGGCGACAACCTCGCGGATCTTCCGCTCGCGGGTCTGCGCCCGTTTGACGCTGTTCACCCGGAATATGAGGGCGAAGCGGTTGGTGCTGGTGAGCACGTCGAACATGGCCTGGGCGTAGGGGTCGGCGGCGATCGCGGCGAGCAGATCGGCCGGCACCTCGGCTTCCGAGGGCGGCGCGTAGGCGGCGGCCCACCGGCCGTCCGACTTCGCCGCGTCCACCACGGCGCGGCCGGACGGCGTCATCAGCCCTTGCGCCTCCAGCCGGGCCACGTGGGCGACGTTGCGCTGTGACCAGGAACTGCGGGGCCGGCGGGGGGTGTACCGGATCCAGGAGGTCTGCTCGTCCCGTTTGCGGGCCTGCCCGTCGATCCAGCCGAAGCACAGCGCCTCGTCGACCGCCTGCTGCCAGGTCAACGTGGTTACGGTGCCGCCCTTGCGGGTCAGGGCGAGCCAGACCCCGGGTGACGTGGCATGGTTGGCCGACAACCATTCACGCAACGCCTCGGCGTCCGCGACGATCAACTCGTCCAGTTCGGCGCTTCCCATGGCGGCAGGCTAACCGCTGCGTCCGGGCCGCGGTCTGCGGCCGTCGACCGGCGCGACCCGGCTCGGCCAGCCCGATCCGGCGTGGTCGCGTCGCCCGGTCAGGATTGGCGTAACGGCCGGTGACAAGGTGCGTTACTGGGCGGTGATGATGGCGGGATGCGGTACGACGTGGTCGTCATCGGGTCCGGGTTCGGCGGCAGTGTCGCCGCGCTGCGGCTCGCCGAGAAGGGCTACTCGGTGCTGGTCCTGGAGGCTGGCCGACGCTTCGCCGACCACGAGACGGGTTGTTCCACCTGGTCCGGCTCGGCGAATCGGCGTTCGGCGGCGACATCCCGACGCAGGTGCACCAGCCGGCGATCGGCCGGCGGATGCTCGACCACTGGGACAACGTCGACGTGCACCCGGTGATGGGGCAGGTGGAGCGCGGCTACTCCGGCGGGTCGATCTTCTGGCGGGACGGCGCGATCACCGACGACCTCGACCGGGTCCGGGCGTACGCCCGGTTGCTCGCCGCCAACGGTGTCAACGCGATCACCATCAACAACGTCAACGTGGGGCGTACCGAGGCGCGGCTACTCACCGACCGGCTCGCCGACGTCGCCACGTTCGCCGACATCTTCCGCCCGTACGGCATCCGGTTGCACCTGTCGGTGACGTTCGCCGCGCCGATGGTGCTCGGCGGGTTGGACACCGCCGACCCACTCGACGCGGCGGTACGCGACTGGTGGGCGGCCACCACCGTCCAGGTCTACGCGAAGGTGCCCGACTTCGGCGGGTACGTGGTGAAGGCCGACTCGGAGGGCCAACCGGGCCCGTTCGCGTACGGGCGCAGTCACGCCGACGGCGCCAACCTGCTCGCCGACGCCCTCGCCCCGCACGGCGGGGTGGTGCACTGGCGGGCGTTCGTCTACGACCACCGGCAGGACTGGCGGGACCGCACCACCGACCGGGCGCGGGCCGCGTACGACCATTTCGCCCCGCTCGACGGCCAGTTCCGGGACAACGCGATCGTGCAGGTCAAGTACGGTCCGGTCGACTTCCAGACCCGCGAGCCGGTGTCCCCGGTGATCGGTGCGATGCCGGCCACCCGACTCGCCGTCGAGCTGCAGGTGGCCCAGGAGTACACCGGACAGCAGCGGCACGTCTGCTACCTGGCTCCGCTGTGGAGTGAGGTGCTCGGCTTCCGGTTCGACGGTGACAGCCTGGAAGCCGACGGCGACGCCGACGGTGACCTGGGTTCGTCGGTCGCCGCGGTCGCCGCCCGCGGCGGCACCCTGGCCGCGGTGTCGAACG